>JAENYW010000120.1 GCA_016841555.1 Tepidibacillus decaturensis | reverse complement strand
AAAGAGATTTATCGTTGATACTGATCAAGATATAAAAAAAATATGGGTAAACTGTAATCCAGCCTATGAAAATAGAGTCTATTATGTATTGTCTAATCTCTTATTTAGTATGATGAATATCAATACAGAGGATAGTAACCGTGTAAAGGAAAATCGATTGAAGTCTTATGTCGACTACCTTTTCATAGATATCCCCGTTTATGAAGAGGATATTAAAAAGATGTATAACTTTTTAAGTCTAATTATGGGCTTAACAAGAGAAACCGAATTTCAACATATCCTTCATGCGATGAATTATGATGACTTACAAAGGGAGTTAACAAATCAGGTTCTTCTATTTTTTACACATGTATTAAGAAAGAAGCAGCATATTATTATTATTGATGATATACAGTGGGCAGATAAACATTCTTTTGAAATTTTAAAAACACTTATTCGTTCCCTTTCTGAATCAGGATCGATGTTTATTTTTGCATCACGTTATGAAGTAGATGAATTATTAAGTCAAGAAGGCACTATGCAGGTACTTAAGCTTCATCGATTAAATCGAGCAGGTATTCACAGCTTAGCTTGTAAGCTCATGGAAAGCAAAGAAATAGACCAACCCTTATTTGATAGCATGGTTAAATATACGGATGGAAACCCACTTTTTGTAAAGGAATATATTATTGCAGTGAAGAGGAAAGCATCGTTTCAAATCAAAAAAGGAATTGCCTTTATCGATCAAGCCAAAATTAGTACTATACCAACAAAAATAGAAAATCTTATATTAGATAATTTAGTAGAATTAGATGATGTAGAAAAGCAATTTTTGCAAATTGCATCGGTAATAGGGAAAGAGTTTCATCTTTCATGGGTGCTGGAGCTAATACAGCCTAACCATGGAATGTTGGAGGTGCCGACTCATTTAATAAAGCGAAATCTAATCTCATTAAAATCTGTTCATACTACTGTTGAAAATCAAGACAAGGTGTATACCTTTAATCAAGATTCCATTAGAGAAGTCCTATATAATACAATGCTAATAAAAACGAAAAAGAATATTCATCAACGTATTGGAGAATTTATAGAAGCAAGCTATGCTGATGAACTGGATAAATATTATGAATTACTAACAATGCATTTTAAAAATGCAGATATATCTGAGAAGGCAAAGGAATACTATTATAGAACGGCAACAAAATATAAAGAAGATTATAATTATTCTAGCTCGATTGAATTCTATCAAAAATATTTAGATGCTTTGAGTCAAAGTGAAGAAAAAGCGCAGAAAGTAGTTAGCGTATTAATGGATATTGGGCGAAATTATTATCATATAGCTAACAATGACAAGGCGTTGGAGTATTTAAACAGGGTGTTAGAAAAAGAAATATTAGCCGATGATAAATATTCCGTAAAAATCTTAATTGCCAATATTTATAGTGAAAAGGGATTATATTCAGACGCATTAGCTATATTAGATGAAATGCAGCCAAAAATAAGACAAAACAGTAGCATTTATGGTGAATTACTACAAATGAAGTGCAGTATTTTAAGCACAATGGGTGATCAGAAAAATGCATTAAAATTAGCTAAAGAGTCAGAGGAAGTATTATTAAGGATGAAGGATTATGAAGCCCTCTCTGAAACAATGAGTCAAGCAGGGATTATTTATTTTATAAATGGAGAAATAGAAAATGCCCTTCATTATTTAAATAGAGCCTATCAATATGCGGATAAGGTAGGAAGTTTGGCTATTATGACTAGAGTGTCAGGAAATTTAGGAATTATTTATTTAGCCACAGGAATGGTTTCTAAAGCACATAAAAATCTGAAATTATCATTAAATCTATCTGAAAAAATATCAAATTTACGCAATTATATTGCAAATGCTATTAATTTAGGAATACTCTATATGGAAAAAGGAGATTTGGATAAGTGTGATCAGATGTTTAATGAGTCCTTAAATCATTCTAAAGAAATATCATCAGTATTAAATGAATGTTTAGCATTTATTAATCTTGGCGATCTTCAATATGAACGGGGAAATTATGATAATGCATTAGATTATCATAACGAATCTCTTCAAATTGCTAATAAGTATGGATTAACTATTGAAGAGGGGCTAAACTATATTAGTATTTCTAAGGTTTATTTACAAATAAATAAATTGGAGGACGCCAATGACTTATTACAAAAAGCGTATAGCATTTTCAGTGAAAACAATGCGATACACTATTTAATCGACTACTACCGCTACAAAAGTATTTACGAACTAAAGCATCAACAATATCACCAGGCATTGGAATATTGTAAAAAATCCATTTCTATAGCAGAGGAATCAAGGAATGATTTCAAGAAATTAAAGGCTTTGCGTTTAAAAGGAAATATTTTAGTAGCATTGAACCAAGTAGAGGAAGCAATCGCTCTTTATGATGAATCAATAAACCTAGCTGAACAATTAGAAACAGATTATGAAATGGCGAAGGGACTTTATCGTAGATATCAAGCTCTAAAACAAGTAAAACGTGTTGATGAAGCAAAAGAAACGTTACAAAAGGCAAGGGAAATCATAAGTAAGCTAGATCGATCAAGGTGGACAGAAGTTATTAAACAAGAGCTTTGATTGAAAATATCATAGGTTTTTTCATGGAAGCATAGCAAGATTAAAAAAACTCTTGCTATGTTTTTAGTTTTCAATTAATGGGACGGTAATATATCGCAAGTTATCATAAAAATTCATAGAATTTGAACTTGAACAACAATTATGTAGGTGTTATACTTCCTCTTAAGAATAATCTTACTTTGTCATTATAATAAGCTTATATTATTAGTTACTGGTTCTGTTATCCTATCATTTCTTTCATCCATTCCCTTATAAAAAGATAAGATTTTTTATGTATTATTTTAATAGCTTTAATGATGGAAATGAAGAAAATCTAGCTATATTTAACATATGCTTGCTAAAAATAATATATTAAAAATGGGGGGGGCTTTGTATTGAAAAAAACTATAACGTTTATGCTGGTAATATCTTTGATTTTTTCATTTTTTTTGTTTGGATGTTCTTCAAATAAGCAACAAGAAGAATCCTCAGAAGCTCTTACGAAGGAATATAATTTAAAAATGTCGATCACAGTTAGTGAAAGCTCTACCTGGTTTAAGGCTGCAGAACAATTTGCTAATGAAGTCAAAGATAAAACAAATGGAAGAATTAAGATTTCAATCTATCCTAATGAGCAATTATCAGGTGGGGATTCTGGTAAAGCAATTGAATTATTAATTAAGGGTAGTACTGATTTAACATATAATTCTACAATTATTTATTCCATTCTCGATGAGAGGTTTGGGGTTGTAAGTGCACCGTTTCTATTTAAAGATTTAGAATCAGTGGATAAAGCCTTAGCTGGTGAGGGTGGCGAAGCAATCAATAGTATTTTAAGAGAAAAAGGTGTCGAACCCTTAGGATTCGGACAAAATGGCTTTCGTCAGGCTACAAATAACGAGCATCCAATAAAATCTCCTGACGATATAAAAGGATTAAAAATGAGGATTCCAGGTATTAAAATGTATGTTGATCTATGGAAAATATTAGGTGCTGATCCAATAAAAATGACCTTCTCTGAAGTATTTACATCTTTACAGCAGGGTACAATTGATGGACAGGAAAATCCAATTGATGTGATTCACTCATCAAAACTGAATGAAGTTCAAAAATATATAACCATGTGGAACTATTCTTATGATCCGGTAATCTTAGGTATGAACAAAAAGCTATATGATTCATTACATCCCGAAGATCAAAAAGTGATTAAGGAAGCAGCAGCAAATGCCAACGCATATCAAATAGATTTAGCTAGGCAGCAAGAGACTAAACAAATTGAATTCTTAAAGGAGAATGGTTTGGAGTTCTATTATCCTACAGACAAAGAGCTAGAAGCCTTTAAAGAAACAGTTCAACCTATATATGAACAATACGGATCAAAATGGGGTAAAGAGTTTCTAGAAGAATTCCAAAAATAATTGAATAAATAGGACAGGTGATTTTAGATGTTACACCTGTCCTATTTATTATTCTATGGAAGAGGTAGTGAAATGAGCAACTTTTTATCAAAAATAGAGCATACAGTTTTGGTTTTCAGCTTAGCTGTGATGTCAATTATTACTTTTGCAAATATTATCTCACGTTTTTTTCTAAGCTCATCCTTTGCTTTTACAGAAGAGGTAACTGTAAATCTTTTTGTTCTCATTACTTTTCTGGGAGCTGCTGTAGGGATAAAAAGAAAATCACATCTTGCATTTTCCTTGCTATATGATACTTCCTCAAGAAACCTTAGACTAGCTTTAGCTATTTTTGCAGGTGCAATGACAATATTGATTTTTGCAATAACAACTTATTATGGAGTAGATATGATGTTATTTCAAGCTCAATTAAAGCAAACAACGCCTGCTTTGGGTTGGCCGCAGTGGATATTTTCTATGGGATTACCATTAGGAAGTTTGTTTTGTGTTTATCGGTCATTAGAAGCAACAATAAAGGAAGTTAAAGAGCTAAGAAAAGAAGATAAAGGAAGTGAAATAGCGTGATAGGTTGGTTATTATTTGCTGTTTTTATACTTTTATTATTTTTAAATGTTCCAATAGCAATTGCTTTAGCTGCAGCATCAATCATTACGCTACTATTTACAACGGGTGCTTCCTCATTATCATTATTGGCAGACATCATGTATGCAAGTACGGCAAAATTTACTTTGTTAGCGATACCGTTTTTTATATTAGCAGGTGTGATAATGGAGTACTCAGGTATTTCAAAGCGTCTTATTCATTTTGCTAATCTGACAGTAGGACATCTTAAAGGTGGAATGGCACTGGTTACTGTTTTTACAGCTATTTTTTTCTCGGCTATATCTGGTTCTGGTCCAGCAACAGTGGCAGCAATTGGTTCAATTCTAATCCCTGCACTAGTAAAAAATGGATATCCAAAGAACATTTCGTCAGGATTGTTAGCTAGCTCAGGAGCAATTGGAATCATTATCCCACCTAGTATTGCCTTTATTGTTTTTGCTGTGGTTGCAGGTGATCAATTCCCCGCTTCTATTGGGCGATTATTTATTGCAGGAATCGTTCCAGGAATTCTTATAGGAATTGGATTACTTATCGCTACCATGTTTGTTATGTGGAAAAATATCAAGGAGAATTCCGATGGAAAATTAAATGTACAAAGGAAAGCATCTTTTATAGAAGTAATAAAAGGATTTTTTAGTGCGTTTTGGGGACTACTTGTTCCTGTAATTATTCTTGGCGGAATTTATAGAGGTGTATTTACTCCTACTGAAGCAGCAGTAGTTGCTGTTTTTTATGGTTTGTTTGTAGGCTTTTTCATACATAGAGAATTAAACTGGAGAGATCTCAAAAATATCATGGTAGACACATCTATTCAAACAGCGGTTGTAATGTTAATTGTTAGCTCTGCGTCTGTTTTTGCATACATTATTACAACTGAGCAAATCGCTCAAAATATCTCTAATTTTCTTTTTTCTCTGTCCGACAGTAAAATTATTATTTTACTAACAATTAATATCATTCTTTTAATTGCTGGAGCATTTATTGATGCTATTTCTGCCTATTATTTATTTATTCCGATTCTTTTACCGATAATAATGAAATTGGGTGTTGATCCTACTGTGTTTGCTGTATTTATGACGGTAAATCTGGCAATAGGACAATTTACACCGCCGGTTGGGATTAATTTGTATGTAGCTGCTGGTATTAGTGGTATATCCCTTAAGGATATTTCAAAAGGGGTAGTACCTTATGTTATAGTCTCTATTCTTGTGTTAATGCTAATAACTTACATACCCGCTATATCAACTTGGTTGCCTAATCTACTGGGAGTAAAGTAGGACAAGGAGGAATGGGTAATCCCTTACTTTAATAATTGACGCCACACAATAAATCATTTAAACTGTAAATAGTTACTAGTTATTAGTGTTGTATTCCAATAAGGATGAAGAATAATAAAGCGAGACTTATTTTGAGGTTACGGATATAGTATGGAAGGAATATTAAAATGAAGATGAATAGTAGGTTGCCCAGAGTTTTTAGATATTAGGGGGTTTTATCGTGAAGGGAAATTTCATGATAAAGCCCCTTTTGTTTTATCCTTTAGTATAGTAAAGACGGAGAAGGTGGAATCATATGGTGATATTAACTGGAAGTGATTTAACGACAAAGGAAATGTATCGAGTGCTTTATCAAAAGGAAAGGATTCAAGCATCAGAGGATAGTATGAGAAAAGTAGACAAAAGCCGTGAAGCTGTAGAAAAGATTGTTAGGGAAGAAAGAGTAGTATATGGTATCACAACTGGCTTTGGGAAATTTAGTGAGGTGTTAATTAATAAAGAAAATGTAGAAGCGCTTCAGCATAACTTGATCCTATCCCATGCATGTGGCATTGGTGATCCGTTTCCTGAAATTGTCTCTAGAGCAATGCTGGTTCTTCGTGCAAATGCTTTATTAAAGGGATTTTCAGGAGTAAGACGGATGCTGATTGATCGTTTAATTCAATTAATTAATGTTGGGATTCATCCAGTGGTACCTCAGCAGGGTTCATTGGGTGCAAGTGGTGATTTAGCTCCATTATCTCATTTGGCACTTGTACTACTAGGAGAAGGGGAAGTGTTTTATAAAGGGAAAAGGATGGAGTCGATAAAAGCGTTAAGACAAGAGGGAATTCAGCCAATAACCTTAACGGCTAAGGAAGGTCTGGCTTTAATCAATGGAACACAAGCAATGACTGCAATGGGGACTGTTGCTTATATAGAAGCAGAAAAACTTGCATTTCAATCAGAAGCCATCGCTTCCCTTACCTTTGAAGGATTAAGAGGAATTTTGGATGCGTTTGACGAGGATATTCAAACGGCACGTGGTTATCTAGAACAAATAGAAGTTGCAAAACGAATGAGACTTTATTTGGATGGTAGTAGGTTGACGACGAAGCAAGGAGAAATCCGTGTACAGGATGCTTATTCTCTTCGTTGTATTCCTCAAGTACACGGAGCTACTTGGCAGGCATTACATTACGTCAAAGAAAAATTGGAAATTGAAATGAATGCAGCCACGGATAATCCCCTTATTTTTGATGATGGGGAGAAAGTGTTATCAGGAGGGAATTTTCACGGACAGCCGATTGCGCTGGCAATGGATTTCCTGGGAATTGCAATGGCAGAAATTGCGAATATTTCAGAGCGTCGGATTGAACGCTTGGTTAATCCACAGCTAAATGATTTACCGCCATTTTTAAGTCCAGAACCAGGGCTGCAATCAGGTGCTATGATTATGCAGTATGCAGCCGCATCATTGGTATCAGAAAATAAAACACTCGCTCACCCAGCAAGTGTAGATTCGATTCCTTCATCAGCAAACCAAGAGGATCATGTCAGCATGGGAACCATTGCCTCACGCCATGCTTATCAAATTATAGAAAATACAAGAAGGGTTCTTGCAATAGAAGCTATCTGTTCTCTACAGGCAGTAGAAATAAGAGGAGTAGATAATATGTCTGCTTCAACGAAGAAAATTTTTGAAAGTGGAAGAAAGGTAGTTCCTTCCATTACTAAGGATCGAATTTTTTCTAAGGATATTGAAGCTGCAAATGTATGGTTAAAGGAAGAAGGTTGGAAGATGCTTCTAATCGATGGGGAATAATTTATACTTTACAATGCGCTCCGATGAGCAATAATTTGTACTTTACAACGCGCTCACGATGTCCGTCGCTTTCTATTGAATAAAACCGATGGTAAGAAAGTGACTCCCAAAAGCCGCGCTTATGCAAAGCACAAATTCTCAGGTAGTTTTATTGAAGAAAGCGACTCCCAAAAGCCATTTTTAAGCGAAATACAAATTCAATACTATAAAGTGAATAAGAAAGGACGGATGAGGATGAATAACCTTGATATTGCTCAAGGGATGACAATTAAGCTTGACTCTACACTACCAAAATCTCCAGTATTTATGGAGGGTATTCGAAGAGCTCCAAAAAGGGAATTTACTTTAACTAAGGAACAGACAGAGGTTGCACTAAAAAATGCCCTGCGTTACATACCAGAAGTCTTACATGAACAAATAGCACCTGAATTTTTAGAGGAGCTATATACAAGAGGGAGGATATATGGGTATCGATTCCGACCAGAAGAAAGTATTAAAGCCAAGCCTATTGAGGAGTACAAGGGGTATACGATCGAAGGCCAAGCTTTTCAGGTGATGATTGATAATAATTTAGATTTCGATGTGGCATTATATCCCTATGAATTAGTTACCTATGGTGAAACGGGTCAGGTATTTCAAAATTGGATGCAATATCGTTTAGTAAAAAAATATTTAGAAATCATGACTGATGAACAGACATTGGTATTGGAATCAGGGCATCCATTAGGTTTGTTTACCTCCAGTCCTGATAGTCCAAGAGTGATTATTACTAATGGGTTAATGGTGGGAATGTTTGATACCCAAGATAATTGGCACAAAGCTGCAGCGATGGGTGTAGCCAATTATGGACAAATGACGGCAGGTGGCTGGATGTATATTGGTCCTCAAGGAATTGTTCATGGAACCTACAGCACGATTCTAAATGCTGGACGTCTAAAGCTAGGTATTGCTCAGGATAAGGATTTAAAGGGACATCTATTTGTTACCTCTGGATTAGGTGGAATGAGTGGAGCACAAGGAAAAGCAGTTGAAATTGCTAATGGTGTCGGAATTATTGCGGAAGTAGATTATTCTCGTATTGAAACAAGATTAAAGCAAGGGTGGATAAGTAAGGTATCAGATAACCTAGAAGAGGTTTTTACTATCGCGAATGAGTATAAAACGAAAAAAGAAAGCATCTCCATTGCATATCATGGAAATATTGTAGATTTACTTGCATATGCAGTAAAAAACAGAATATCAAATGAT
>JAENYW010000119.1 GCA_016841555.1 Tepidibacillus decaturensis | reverse complement strand
CATCTGCAAACTCTCCATGAGGAGCAGCGTCCAAGTAACGATGAATATATTTATACGAAAGCTCTAAATCTTCCATATACGCATAATTATTAGCTAAATAATAATAGCACTCTGTAAAAGAGGCATCTAATTTCTCGACAACAAATAGAAGAAGCTCATTCGAATCCTCAAATTTGCCCATCTCTGCTAATAGTCCTGCGATATTACAATAATGAATTGGATTATTTGGTTCTACGTCTACGGTTTTTCGGAAATATTTTAGAGCTTTAGTGTGATTATTTCGATGTAAATGGCTTAACGCCCGTTCAAAGAAAAAATTCGCATCTAAAGCCATGTAAATAATCTTATTTTTAGTTTTACTGGCCGACATGCGATATAACCTCCAGTTATGTCTGTTCTTTTCGTTTAGTATAACATATTTCTAAAGACGAAACCATTTTATGGATTTACTGAAATCATGATTCTTCGCCTTTGGTTAAAGGTAGCTAAATCTTTTATTCCTAGCTCCTTAATAATCTTTTTCCCTTCTTCTAACCCTCTTTGAAGCTGCTCTGGTTTGTGGGAATCAGAGCCTAGAGTAAGTGGAATATTCTGTTCCACTATTTTCTTAATAATGCTAGGTGCGGGGAACACTTCTTTTACTACCTTAAATAATCCTGATGTATTGATCTCTACTGCCATATCATTTGCTTTTATTACTTGAAGTGTTTGATTAATTATAGGTTCTATATTATTTTTAGGAACATGTCCATATTTTTTAATCACATCAAAATGACCTACAATATCATATAATTTAGATTCTGCAGCTTCTCGTATAGCAGTATAATAATCCAAATAAATATCATCAACACTTTTATTTCTCCAACCATCCATCTGTCTGCTATCTGAAAAATCCCATTCCCCTAAAAAATGAACAGAACCAATAAGATAATCAAATGGATAAGGACTTAGAAGCTCTTCTATTTTTTCTTCATATCCACGAATATAGTCTGCTTCTAGCCCAACCTTAATATCTATATCATTTTTATATTCTTTTTTAAAGTCAATTGCTTCTTGTACATATTCTTCAAGCTCATGTATCTCCATACCCAGTCCAGGAAGCAGCTTTTCTCTAGCCATATGAATAACAGGCATATGATCAGATAAACCTAGCTGATGCAATCCTATTTCAATCGCTTTTTCGATATATTCTCTCATCGTTCCCTCTGCGTGTCCACATCTTTCATGGTGTGTATGATAATCTATTAGCAATATGATAACCCCCTCTAAACCTTATACCTCTCATCATAAAAAGAAATTGACTATTCGTCAATTTCTAAACTCTAATCTTTACATTTTAACAAACATTTGAGAGTGAAAAAACATTCTTTACAAAATTCTATTTTTGATATCTTTTTCTTAGCTCTGTTAACACGTCATTAATAGGTAGCTTTTGATTGTGTAGTAATACTAATAAATGATAGATAAGATCACTAGCCTCGTAGGTTAATTCATCATGACTTTGATTCTTGGCTGCAATAATCACTTCACTTGCTTCTTCTCCAACCTTTTTTAGGATTTTATCCAACCCTTTTTCTAATAGGTAGGTTGTATAGGACCCTTCTGGTCGCTCTTGGTCTCTTTTTTCAATCATCTCAATAATATCATTAAGAATTTGATAGGATGGATTTTTGTCCTTATTATCGCCAAAGCATGTATATGTTCCTTTATGACATGCAACCCCAGTCTGCTCTACCCAAACTAGTAGTGTATCGTTATCACAATCCAATTGGATATCAATTACCTTTTGAATATGACCAGAGGTTGCTCCTTTATGCCATAGCTCTTGTCTTGAACGACTCCAGAACCAAGTTTCCTTTGTTTCTATTGTCTTTGTTAAGGATTCTTCATTCATATACGCCATCATTAATACCTGTTTTGTTTCTATATCTTGTATAATAGCAGGAATCAGTCCTTGTTCATTCCATTTTAACGTAAGTATGTCCTCTTTTCCTATCATCGTATAATTACTCCTTTATCCTTCAGGGTTTGTTTTAATATTGGGATACTGACCTCACCATAATGGAAAATCGAAGCTGCTAGTGCTGCATCCGCATGTCCAGCATCAAATGCATCAAAAAAATGCTCTGCGTCCCCTCCGCCACCAGATGCAATGACAGGGATACCGACTGCTTCTGATACGCTTTTGGTTAATGTTAAATCAAACCCTTGTTTTTTTCCATCTTGATCCATACTCGTTAATAATATTTCACCCGCACCATATTTTTCAGCTTCTTCTGCCCATTCAATAACCTTTAAGCCTGTTTTTTTGCGTCCTCCATGGGTAACTACCTCATAATCATCCCATTCTTCATTGTATCTCGCATCGATCGCTACGACTATGCATTGATTGCCAAATACTTTGGCTCCATCTGTAATTAAATCAGGATTTTCTACTGCACTTGAGTTTATAGAGATTTTATCTGCACCAGCTCTTAGAATTTTTCTCATATCATTAACTGTACGAATCCCTCCACCAACAGTAAAGGGAATAGAGATGGATGCCGCTGTCCTTTCAACAACATCAATCATTGTTTCTCTACCTTCATGGGTAGCAGAAATATCTAAAAACACTAGTTCATCTGCTCCCTCTTCATCATATACCTTAGCTAATTCTACTGGGTCTCCAGCATCTCTTAGCTCTACAAACTGGATTCCTTTCACTACCCTTCCTTCCTTCACATCTAAGCAAGGAATGATTCGTTTTGTAAGCATAGCAATTCTTCCTTTCTTAAAAACAATCTTGAAAGCAATTTGTATGTTGATTCGTACTCCGTCGTCCATAAAAACCATTCCCGAAAGTCGCTACTCATTCAACATACAAATTATCCCGATGAAATTCGCCGCTTTCCTCCTTCTAAGGCTAATAAGAAGCAAGAAGTTCTAGGCTTGCGTCAGCCACGAGTAGCGGAGCGTAGTAGCTTCCTACGTGAGCAACGGAGAGACAAGTAACGATGAAATTCGCCGCTTTCCTCCCTCTAAGGCTAATAAGAAGCAAGAAGTTCTAGGCTGCGTAGCCACGAGTAGCGGAGCGTAGTAGCTTTCTACGTGAGCAACGCAATGGCAAGCAAACGACGAAATCCGTAGCTTATTATTAGCCGCCCAGGGTGATATTGCCGGTATAGAGAGCCTTCCCAACAACCGCACCAACAACTCCATCTGCTTCTAATTCCTTTAAACGATTGATGTCTTCATTTGAGCTAACACCACCTGAAGCAATCACCTTTGCCTTGGTGTTAATAGCAAATTCCTTTGTTGCATCAACATTAGGACCTGATAAGGTTCCATCCTTCGCTATATCGGTAAAGATAAAGGTGTTTACTCCTATATTAGTTAATCGTTTACCAAGTTCTATTGCCTGCATTTCACTTGTATCTAACCAGCCTCGGGTTGCTACATAACCATTTCTCGCATCAATTCCCACAGCTATTGCTTCTGGGTTTATTTTCAGGGCTTCCTTTAACAAATCTTGATTCTCTAAAGCGGCAGTTCCTATAATAAGACGACGAACGCCTAGCTTGAGATATTCTTCAATTGTCTGTATCGTTCTTATACCCCCCCCTAATTGAACTGGAATATCGACAGCTTCAATGATTTGTCGAATAACGTCCATTTGTACTGGCTTTCCGGCTTTTGCTCCATCAAGATCAACGAGATGCAGCCAGCTTGCTCCTTCTCCTTGCCATTTTTGCGCAATTTCAACTGGATTCCCATAGACTACTTCTTGATTATAGTCCCCTTGATAAAGACGAACGCATTGTCCACCACGAAGATCTATTGCTGGGTATAGTGTCCAACTCATGCCTTCACCTCCGTCCAAGCTGCAAAGCGTTTCAATAGCTCTATGCCAACTTTACCGCTTTTTTCAGGATGAAATTGTGTCGCAATGACGTTTTTTGCACCAACAATAGCTGGTACTTGTCCATAGTAATCTGTCGTTGCCAATAATATAGATGGATCTTCCACCTCTGCATAATAGGAATGAACAAAATATACATGCCCACTTTCTAGGCTTTCTAATAAAAAATGATTCTTCTGTAGTATGGTCAGTTCATTCCAGCCCATGTGAGGAATTTTAAAATCTCCTTTAAATAATTTTACTGAGCCAGGAAAGACACCTAACCCTTGATGAATTCCGTGCTCTTCACTAGCTTCAAATAATAGCTGCATTCCTAAGCATATTCCTAAAAAGGGAGTTCCCTTTTCTATCACTTGCTGAATAGTTGGGATTAAATCCTTTTCCCTTAAATTATCCATCGCATCGCCAAAGGCACCTACCCCAGGTAATATGACCCCTGAGGCTTGAAGAATCTCTTCTTTTTTATCTGTTGCTATTCCTTGAAAGCCTAATCGTTCCAAGGCTGTTTTTACACTATGTAAATTTCCCATGCCGTAATCGATAATTGCAATCATTATAATACCCCTTTACTTGATGGAATACCTTTTTGTTTTGGATCTATCTCTATTGCTTGTCTTAAGCTTCTTCCCATTGCTTTATATATCGCTTCAATCATGTGATGACTATTCCTACCATAATGAACAATAGCATGTAGGGTAATTCTAGATTCAAGGGAGAATTTCCATAAAAACTCATGAAATAATTCCGTCGCAAAGGTACCTATACGATTATCAGGAAGGTCTACGCGATATTCAAGGTGTGGTCGATTACTGATGTCTACTACCACTTGTCCTAAGGCTTCATCCATAGGAACATAGCTCATTCCATAACGAGTCATTCCTTCCTTGGAGCCTAATGCCTCACGAAAGGCTTGCCCTAAACAGATAGCGATATCCTCAACAGTGTGATGGTCGTCTATCTCTATGTCTCCCTTTGCTTCAATTGTTAAATCAAACTGCCCATGCTTGCTAAATAGATCTAGCATATGCTCTAAAAAAGGTACTCCTGTTTGTAAATCCGTCTTTCCTTCTCCGTCTAAATTTAACGTCAGTTTAATCTCCGTTTCATTTGTTTTACGATAGATGGTTGCCGTTCTCTTTTTATTATCCATTGGTTTCTTCTCCTTCCAGCCTTACCTCAATCGCACGGGCATGGGCATGTAGCCCTTCCTTTTCAGCCAAAGCAATGATTTTTTTTCCATGTTGAAAAAATGCTTCTTTACTGTAGGAGATAATGCTAGATTTTTTCACGAAATCGTCAACGCTTAAAGGGGAGGAAAAACGAGCTGTTCCACTTGTAGGTAATACATGATTTGGACCAGCAAAATAATCCCCTACTGGTTCAGAGCTATACGCTCCTAAAAATATAGCGCCAGCGTGCTTTACCTTTGGTAACCATTCAAAAGCATTGTCAATCATCAGCTCCAGGTGCTCAGGAGCCAGTTTATTTATCTGCTCAAAGGCTTCCTCTAACGTTTCTACAACTATAATACCTCCATACTGATCAATGGAAGCACGAGCAATCTCTTTTCTAGGAAGCTGCTCTAGCTGAACCTCCACTTCCTTTTGCACCTTTTCTGCCAAAATAGAAGAGGTGGTAACCAAGATAGAAGATGCCATGGGATCGTGCTCTGCTTGAGATAATAAATCTGCCGCTATATAGGCTGGGTTTGCTTGTTCATCCGCTACAACTGCTATTTCACTTGGACCAGCTATCATATCAATCCCTACTTGACCGTAAACCTCTTTTTTTGCTAATGCAACATAAATATTGCCTGGACCAACAATTTTATCGACAGGTTTTATCGTTTCTGTTCCATATGCTAAGGCAGCAACAGCTTGCGCACCACCTATTGTATAAATCTCTTCGATTCCTAATATTTTTGCCGCTGTATAAACATGGGGATGGATGCTACCCTCTTTGTTAGGAGGTGTAACCATGACAATCTCCTTCACTCCAGCAACCTGAGCAGGTATTGCATTCATTAGTACGGAAGAAGGATATGCTGCCGTTCCACCTGGAACATAGATACCGATTCGATCCATTGGTGTGATTTTTTGTCCCAAAATCGTTCCATTCTCCTCTGTAATAAACCATGATTCCTGCTTTTGATTTTGATGAAAGCTACGTATTCTTTCAGTAGCTTCCTTTAAAGCATGGACGAATGGAGCGTCTTTATCAGATAGCTCGCTCTCTAAACCTTGAAGCCTAAGACTTGTTAATCTAACACCGTCAAACCTTCTTGTTAGATCAAACATTGCTTTATCTCCATTTTCTCTTACCTGTTTAATAATATCTAAAACAGCTTTACGCTTATCTTCTAATGCTTCTTCCCCTTGTCTTTGTCGGAACTCCTCAATAGATGAATAGACATTTAACATTGCGTTTTCCTTCCTCCTTTAAAGCACAGGTGATAATCGATCGATTATTTCTTTAATTCTATCCTGCTTCATCCGATAACTCACCTGATTAGCAATTAAACGGGTGGTAATAGGTGCAATCGTTTCTAATTCAATTAAACCATTCTCCTTCAATGTTCTACCAGTTGAAACAATATCGACAATGCCATCAGCTAAACCAATAATTGGCCCCAATTCAACAGAACCGTGTAGCTGAATAACCTCTACCTGTTTTCCCTGTTCACGATAATACTTTTCCGCTATTTTAGGGTATTTGCTAGCTATTTTTGGTACGCTATCTTTAGAGCTTGCACCTGGTATACCTGCAACTGATAAGCGACAAGGACTTATTTTTAAATCCAATAGCTCGTACACATCACGTTCCGATTCCATGATAACATCCTTACCTACAATACCAATATCTGCAACACCATATTCAACATAGGTAGGAACATCCATTGGTTTAGCTAATATCCACCTTGTTTGTACATGCTTCATATTTATAATCAATTTGCGCGTTTCATCTAAGTCCTCAGGAACAGGAAGTCCGGCTTTTATCCATATCTCTATTGCTTCCTCCATGATCCTACCCTTTGGCATCGCAATAGTTAAGTTATTGTTATTCATTCTTATTCTGCCCCTCTCTTACAAACCAAATCACTTCTTTGTCCTCATCTGATGGAAGGTCGGAAGGACTCTTGTCATCTATACGAAGGGTTTCTATTCTTGCAGCAGACTGCTTTCTTAATTGAATAGCATAGGCTAAAGCCTCTTCCTGACGCTCCAAATCATAGACCACCTTGATGATTTTTTCTGTAAGTGGTGTTAGTTGAGAAATATCTAAGATTCGATTTATTTTTAAAGCAAAGCCAATTTCTTGCTGAGGATTATTAAATGTTTTTAACAAGGTATCGTATCTTCCTCCACCACAAATTGGAAACCCTGTGTTCTCTGCGGTTCCTTCAAAAACCATTCCTGTGTAATATTCAAGGTGTGGAACCAATGTTAAATCAAAGGTAACATTCTCCTGCGCATTATATAGCTTAAGTAGCCTCCATATTTTTTTTAAATCATCAATGGAATTTCTTGCACTGGTTGACTCTGTTTGTTCAAGCCCTTCTTCTAACTTCGTAATATCACCTTGAAGCTCCAAAATAGATAATAGAGCTTTAACCCCTTTTTCAGAAGAAACAACCTCTTTCACTTTATCTCTATACCCAACCATATTTTTATCCGAAAGATATGTTTTTAAAATATCTCTTATTGCTTGATCTTCCACCCATTCTTCTAAGATTCCGTTTAAATATCCTGTGTGGCCTACAACGAGACGGAAGGAGCCAACCCGTAGTAGCTTTAAAGCCTCTACTGCTAAAGCTAATATCTCTGCATCTGCATCAGGAGTTCCTTCACCAATCAGCTCTATCCCAGATTGAAAAAATTCAGCAATTCTTCCAGCTTCGTTTTCCTGTGCTCGAAATACATTGGAATGATAGGAAAGACGAATAGGCATTTCCTGATCCTTTAATATAGAAGAAACCACCCTTGCAATCGGAGATGTCATATCTGGACGAAGAACTAAGGGATTTCCTGATCGATCTAATAATTTAAACATCTTAGCGCCGGGAATTTTACTAGCTGCACCTACTGTTTCATCATATTCTAAAGTGGGAGTTTTCATTTCTAGGTACCCCCACTGATGGAACAAATCCTGTAGTTTGTTTTCAATGAATCTCTTTTTGGCTGTTACAGCAGGTAATAAATCTCTAAATCCGATAGGCTTTTCAAAAGCCTTGCGTTTATCCATTTCTACCATCCTTTTTGTATACACTATGATTTACTATATCCTAATTACTATATCACAAACACTTTAGTTTGCTACCAAACGAAAGTGTTTTTTCTTTTAGAGTCTACCACTGGTAGACAGCTTAGTCAACCATTATTTCTTATGTAACTATGTTGGAGTGTAAAAAAATAAGCTCCTATTACGGAGCCCATCAATTTTATCATATTAGCTTAATAGTTCTTTTATTGTTTTTCCGTCAATTTCTAGTACTTCTAACTCATTTGTATATATCCAGATAATTTCTCCATTTTCATCACTTACTGCAGCTACTGGAATTTCTCCTTCTTCTTCATTAGGAAATAAATTACCTCCAAAAAAGCTCGGTCTAGTTGATTTAAACGCTCCTAATCCTGTTCCTATTAATACATATCTCTTTCCTGTTTCTTTATGTAATACAATAGTTGCCATAATAATCACTCCCTTCATATTATTTTTATATCATTTTCAAGTAATGAATAGAAATCTTCTGCTTTCCTATAATATTTTCATTATTAATTTCCGAAATAGTGTAACTGATATGTATCCTGATATTCCTCCAAGTGTATTTAATATTAAATCATCAACGTCAAAGCTTCCTAATTGAAATATGAATTGAAGTAGTTCGAATGTCAGACTTAAACAAAATGTTGCTATGGTAATATTTTTAAAACGAAAAAATCTTTTTGATAATAAAGGAAGAATAAAACCAAAGGGTAAAAAAGCAATGATGTTGCCAATTAGATTATCCACCCGAATATTATTATTTAAGTCCGCTATAAACAAATAGTAAATAATCGTTTTAAAAGGAATAAAATTATG
>JAENYW010000118.1 GCA_016841555.1 Tepidibacillus decaturensis | reverse complement strand
TAACTATATTTATGATGGTTTTGGCGATTCTTGTGTTAATCGTTACTTCTTTGTTAATCGTCTCTAATTTTGAAGCCTTTTTATATAAATATAGAAATCAATTTGCTATCATGCGTGCGATTGGTGCAACATCCAAACAAATGTTTAGTGTAATATTGCTGCAAAGTAGTTTAATCAATTTAGCTGGTTCGGTATTAGGATTTTTGCTGGCGTTTGTAAGCCATAAATTCTTACTTAAGTGGTTTGAAAGGTTATTTTCCTTTGAAGTTAGTATATTGGATTTTAATTATACTATAGCAATAGTTATAATGCTTATTGGGATGTTCATCATTGAAATGTTTATGTTTATTCCTGCCTTTAGAAGTACAAAAGTGTTACCGCTAAAAATTATTCAAAATAATGAACAAAACGACTTTTCTCAAAAGAGGTCAGGAAAAAAATTAGGGAAAATCCTCTTGATTAGTAGTATTATTTTCATCATTTATGGAAAAATATTTGGTGCATCAAATGGGAATGAAGAACTATCCCTGTTGATCGCTGCCCTATTATTGGTATTTGGTATATTTAGATTGTTTCCAGTCTACCTTTCACCAGTTTTAACGGGACTTTTACTTATACTTAGATTCTTTTTTGGTAAGGTATCCTATATTTCGATAAAAAATATTATTCCACAGGTTAGAAAAAATACATTTATTGTACTAACAATAAGTACGATGATAATTATAGCTGTCTTTGGTTCAGCGTTATTAAAAACAATTGAAATAAACGAAGAACAATATTTAAAAAAACAATACCCAACAAATATTGTGATGGCAAACCGTGTAGGTGAGAATTCAACGATTAATCCTTCGGAAATTCAAACGATGATTAAAAACATAACTGGTGTGAAAGGAGCGAGTACGCTAAGTAGTTTTGCAGGGGCTGAATTGAAGAGAGAAAATAATTATGTTTCCTTTGCTTATCTATTAGCGGATTTAAAGGAGATGGAGAAGCAAGGATTATTGCCACCCCTTCCCGAAAAGGTTGACAATATCATCGTTGTAACTCAAAGCTATGCAGATAAAAATCAACTCAAGGTAGGAGATACAATTGAATTAGGTCGATACTCAAATGAACTTCAAAAAACAATACCGACTGGTAGTGTTATTGTGGCGGAAATAGTTGAAAAAATGCCTGGGTCGTTTTATGACGCCTATATGGACTGGAGTAATATCACGTATAGAACGGATTCCACCGTTTTTAATAAAGTATTTATAAGTTCAGATAATGAAAAGACAACACTAGAAGAACTAGAAGAATTAAAAACACATTATCCCGCACAATTAAAAATCGACAGCTATGAACAAGCGATGAAAAAGTCAAAACAAATGATTTACCAAAGGTGGTCTATTTTTATCGTGGTGATTATTGTGATGCTATTAAGTGTCATGATAGGAGTATTTATTACGTTAATAAACAATATTCATTCTAAAAGAAAAGAATTTGCTATTCTACGAACCATATCCGTAAGCAAAAAAGGTATCATTCAGGTTATATTAACACAGGTCATTCTATATATCCTGATTGGATTAATCCTAGGTATTGTTGCAGGAACACTCTTTACTTATATTCTAAGCTTAATGGATCCTGGCATTCGTTTCGACTATACTTTTATGTCGTTAATAGTATTAGTTATGTTGGGCATGGCATTTATTATTTTTATTCCTTTTGCGAACAACCTAGGTAAAAGAAGCATTACCTTAGAGTTGACACAAGATAATAAATAGCTTTAAGTTATAATCACAAAGCCGTTCACTTTTTTATAATAACTGGTGTATTAAGTGGAATATGGCTATCTAGCCACTCAACATCCTTGTTATACATTCGAATACAACCAGAGCTTACATGGTGCCCTATCGAAGCTGGGTTATTGGTCCCATGGATACCATATTTATAACCGCCCGTATTAGGAACATTTAAGCCTAACCATCGTGTTCCTAACGGGTTTCTTTTATCTCCCCCTGGTATGTTTTTTGGTAAATACCAGGGTTTTTTTACTTTTGTAATAATTTTAAAGGTACCTTCAGGGGTTAAAGCCTCATTTTTACCAGTTGCAACCTTAAAGGTATAGACATCATTGCCATTTAGAAAAACCTTTAAGGTGTTATTCGTTTTATTTACCTCTATATAAACACCTTCGACTTGCTCAGGAAATGATGCCACCTCTGCATTACAATAAATAGGTTGAAAAATATTGTAGGTGATTATAGATATAAATGATAGTAATAGAATAATGACATTAACTTTTTTCATTTTTTTTCCTCGCTTCTTTAAGGATACTTCTTTCTTTATTCTTTCCTACGGAATATTTTTCATTTCTGGTAAATGTCACCGTGATGTGAAAAAAAATAAAGAAGACCACTTTTGGAAGTGACCTTCTAAGATTATTATTTAAATTGATCTGCTGTGTGAGGCCTTATTTATACTTTAACTTACAAAATCCCTCACGATATACAATTAGATCATCTGTAAAATTTCCTGCCCATTTAAAGATTAGCTTACCATTATTGTAGATCTTTATTGTAGCATTGAAGCTGTTTTCAGTCCAAGTTGTCGCAGAAATAAATATGGTGCTATTGGTAAATTTTTTATTTGTAGCAAGATTTTTTACAGTAGCATTTTTATAAATTGCACATACATGATCAGTAGAAAAGATTTTACTTTTTGCAAGCTTTACAGGCGTGTTTGATTCAATATATATTTTTGGTTTACCATGCTCAGATAGAAGACCTTTTATATATCCGACTGGTCTCCAATTATAACAGGATGCCTGCATTTTAATTAAAAATTTACGACTATCGGTGGTATCTTTACCTCTTAGAACTACATCAGGGAGTACTAATTTGCTATTATGTGACATGTGTTTCCTCGCCTCCTTTCCTTACCATAATATGAATGAGGATAGGAAAGGACACGACGCATACCTAAAAGATGTTATTTGTACGAAAAAAATTATTAGAATAGAGGGGGATTTTTCTGTTTAAGAAGTATTCTCTCTGATAACTATCTTTCAAACATTGTTACTTAACAAAAATATAAAGATATAACTTTTGATCTCCATAATATGCGAAATTTCTTAAATAGTAGCCTTTTTCATGTAACCTGCTTATAGCCTTTGAAATAGTTAGTCCTACAGGAATGTAAACATAATTATTACTTCCATAATATACATAGTTACGAGAAACTACAGATGTATGACCTGCAAGTAGTACGTACACATTTTTTCCATATGTTGCACCATTTCTAATGGCTAGATTCGTATTATTATTTGCCATATTAATCGCTCCTTTCTTTTGAATTGCTATAATATATTAAAATCCTTGTTAAGATGTGAAAAAATAATAGATTCATACCCCGATATTCTTAAAAAATGGTGTTAAGCATATTAATTTCATAGACTCCTATGTGAAAGAATGGTTGATAGCAGTGGAACAGAGAATCTAGTAAAAATGAAGGAAGAGCATTAGCTGAATCTTGAATTGCCCGTATGACAAAGAGTAAAATTCAAAAACCCCCTCTTTCAAAGTGAAAGAGGGGGTTTTTTGATGTATGAAGTAAAATATTTCTTATGCTACTTGAATGGAGAAGAGGAATTTCATGTTAATGGTATGCTTTCTCTAGTTCTTTTTTGTTTAAGAATAATATCCTTTTGATTATGCTTCTTAAGATGTTCAATAAGATTTTTCATCAGCAACTCTGAACGCTCTTCATTGCTCCCATAATCTTTTATCATCCTATCGTACAGACCTTTAATTTCTTTCCCAGTCACTGGCAATACACAGTAATTTTTAATGGATGATGCGAAGTATGAACCATCCATAGCCTCTAAGTATTCATCTAATGAATAACTTCCATCCGAATGTTTTGTAAAGGTAAGAGCTGCAGGTATAACAGCAGCACTCGTTTTAGATAGTGTTTTTTCATAAAGCTTATATTGGTGGCTATAGACCGTTACGAAAACCTTCAATTTGTTCCCTTCCTCATAGCTTCCAAATATGGTTGGAGCGACAATCGTAAATCCACTGTAAGGTTGGGAGTATTGTTTCACTGTGGTATCATAAACAAGCTGCTCGATCTCATCTGCAACATTTGCCTTAAAATCAGGTAGCTTAATTTCTTTATATGGTGCAAGCTGAATATACCATTCCTGCGGTGATAAGCTTTCATCAGACACATTATTCCTATCACCGAGTAGTTCCTTAGCTAATGCCATCATGATATGACCTCTAAGATCATTATTATTGCTTCTACTGGCAAATTGGGCAAGTAAATAATCAAGGGCTTGATCACCCATTTTTAAAATGTTTTCATATTCATCCTGATGAGCCTTTATATAATCATAAGGTCTTGATGATTGAAGAGGAGAGGAGATAATGATATCGAGATTCTTCTCAATTTGATCATCTTGAGAGTTAAATGACAAACTATTTACTCTGTCAATAAGCTTTTTAATATCATCGACACTACTGGCGTAGTTTCGAACATCTTCACCTATTTGATGTTCTGCCATTTCCCTAGTATAGGTAAAGTCTCTAGCATTATTAATATTATTGTTATCGGAATAACTAATGTAATCTACATTATCAATTAAACTAAAGAGTAGGATAGAATTTCGGTAAAAAGCATCTCTAATGATAGAGTTCTGCATAATTGCATCATAATTTTTTAAATAAACGGTTATTCCATAGGGCGGATCATCTGTGTGAAGCTCTACTATATCACGTACAATACCTGCTGGAAACGGCATAGCATCAACTAGGGCTATTACCTTCCAATTATTCCCTACATATGGCGTTTTGTTGGCAATTAATACATCCATGTTATATTCTGAGTAGATCAATGGTGAAGATAACTTTTCATTTTTTGGATTTGCTGTAAATGCAATAATTAGTGCAGCAGTGATCATAATGGAAATAAGGACGATCCAAAAAGTAGGATTTTTATAGGATAAGATATTTTTTATCCTTGATTTAATATGACTTTCTCCAAAGGCTAGGGGACTGATCCTTAGTAAACCACTTCTTTTCATTGAAAGGGTAAGCAGGGAGTTTGCATAGCTTTTTTTTACATCGTTTCCCATTTTTTTAATAACACCTTCATCGCAGGACATTTCCATATCCTTGCTCATTAATACAAAGGAGAGCCAGATGATTGGATTGAACCAATGAAGAATTAGTATGAAAAACGCAAATGGTTTTATAAGATAATCTAATCTTTTGATGTGGGTTTGTTCGTGAGCCACAATATAGGATAACTCTTTCTCATCTAATCCAGCAGGAATATATATTTTAGGATGAATAAAACCAAATACAAATGGTGTCGTAATTCGATCTGTTTCGAAGATATTTTCTTTGACAAGGGTTGCAGTCTCTACATTCTTTAGCACTTTTAGATAGGAAAAAATACTATAGACAAGAAAAATTAATACTCCGACAAACCAAATCATAGCAACAGCTTCAATCATTATTTGCATTGGATTAACGGATTGCCATGGTGTAGCAGGAGGAAGAGAAGTATTGATAGATTCATTAATTCGGTTGATAGCAACATCAATTGTAGGCTTAACCATCATACCAATATTGTTAGGAATATACTCCAGAGGTCCTGTCCCTGATTGTATAGGCTTTAGAAAATGTAAAAAACTGAAGGAAGCTTGGAAGCTAAAAGGGAAAACAAGCCTAATTAATACTGGTAGCCAGAGTATGTAAGAGAATAGCTTAGGAAGCTTTTGTATGAGTACTCTTATAGCAATGACAGCAAGAGCGATGTAGCTTGCAGTAATACTCATATTAAGAATGGTAAGAAATAAGTCACTCATTTTGTAGCCTCCTCAATGATCTGTTTTAATTGTTTCGCTTCTTTTTCAGTAATATTTTTTCCATTAAAAAAAGCCGTTAAAAATTGTGGTAAGGAGCCTTCAAAGTTTTTTTCGATGACCGCCTGGCTTTCATATTGTTGTGCATCCTCTTTTTTAATAAGTGATGTAACCGTTGCATTCTCATTTTTAAGGATTCCCCGTTCACAAAGCTTTCGCAGCACAGTGTAGGTAGTGGACTTTTTCCAGCCCAGCTTATCAAAACTCAGCTTCACTAGCTCAGTTGAATTAATCGGTTCGTTTTCCCAAATTAAGCTTGCAAATTTGTATTCTGCATCAAATAATTTATATTTGTCCATAGCTCTTAACCTCCCATGGGTTTATTTCAGTAGACCTTATAATTGTAAGTTTATCTAAATAGACCTTCTTTGTCAATGAAATCATTATCAGAAAACAGGAAAATGGTTATTTACATACCTTGAATATCTATGTATAATAGTACCTAGATAATCAAGGTATGTTTTTTGGAGGTGTTCCTATGAAAATGGATAAAGGTTTAATAGGCGGAAGTACTATTTTATTGGTACTTTCTTTATTAGAAGTAACAGATAGATACGGGTATGAGATGATAAAGGAGCTTGATTTGCGATCAGATAAGACCTTTCAATTCAAGGAGGGTACGCTATATCCGGTATTACACAAGCTTGAAAATAATGGTTATGTCAAATCCTATATCGTCAAAGCTGATACTGGGAAAAAGCGAAAATATTATCAAATAACAAGAAGTGGAAAAAAGCAGCTAGTAGAGGAAAAGAAGAAATGGGAGGTTTTTTCAACATCCGTTAATAAGGTGATAGCAGGTGACCTACATGCTCATGCCTAAGAAGGAAAGATTTTTAGAAGAAGTTTTATCCTATATTAAATTTCCTTTTGATAGAGAGAATATCAAAACTGAGCTTGAGTCTCACATAGTTGAGAAAATTGATGATTACATGGAGCAGGGGTATGATGTGGAAAAGGCGGAAGAGTTAGCTATTAATGATATAGGAGATGCGAAGGAAATAGGAATGGAGCTAAATAAAGAACACAATGCTCTCCTTGGCTGGTTATGGAAGATAACAAATGGAATGGTTGTCTTATTCATCATAGGAAACCTCTTTTTTGTTGGAGTACCCTTCTTTATCACTTTTTTTAGTAGTAGCCCCATTAATGACATTGATAAGTCTAGTATCGTTTATCAAATGGATATCGATGAACAGGTGAAGCTGGATAATACTGTGATTCATTTTACCAATATTGTTTATCAAGATAACGGAGAGTTGAATATTTTTTTTGAGCATTATGATACCAAGCTATGGGGAACTGGATGGAGCCTTGGCACGATTGGGGAGATAACGGATAATTTAGGAAATACGTATAGAGCTCGCTCTGCTTGTAGTGCAGGAATAAAAACAAAATGTATACATAGTTTGGATAACTTTTCAAAGAAAGCAGACACGTTAATAATAAGCTATGATAGCTATAATCGAAAATATAAGGTTGAAATTTCTTTACAAGTAGGTGAAAACGATGAGTAGAGGAAAAAAATTGCTGAGAAATATGATTGTTTTAGGTCTTCTATTGTATGTATTTCTTAATCGATCAAGTCTTTATTTAAATCCGTTATCAGCCCATGAAGACTCTGAACGTAGTATTCATTATGGTCCATCAGAAGTGGTACATATTGAAAATTTTGAGGGTGGGAAATATGTCCTTGGGAAATATGACAAATGGGTCTCATGTAATATGGTGAGCAAAGTTTTCTTTTTCTTATGGGGATTTGGGAGTGATCCAACTGGCTTTGAAAATGATCAGACGAAAGCGGTGGATTATACTTGGGCTGCTATTAATCATAATTTTAAGCTTTACGGTATTATAAACGATGATCGAGTAAAGAAAATAGAGATAACTTTAGGAAATGGAAAAGTATTAATACAGACGGATTTTTACGACGATCTCTTTTTGTTTACTTGGAGAGATACTTTAGACGAAGACTGGAATTTTAAGAATATCAGGGGATATGATGCGAATAATAATATCATTTTTGAAGAGGAATACTGATTGATTGTCTTACATTCATTGTCATTCTATTCATAATAGACGATGTGACTCAAATGCAAGTGAAGCACTTCTACTCGTGCGTAATTTTTTCCATACAGGGTATAATGGGTGTAGTAAGTGGAAGGGAAGTGATCACTTGAAAACAAATGTGGATACAAAATATACAAATACCCTGATAAAAGAAAAATCTCCTTACCTGTTGCAGCATGCCCATAATCCAGTCAATTGGTATGCTTGGGGAGATGAAGCCTTTGCAAAAGCTCAAGCTGAGAATAAACCGATCTTCTTAAGCATCGGCTATAGTACCTGCCATTGGTGTCATGTAATGGAGAGGGAATCCTTTGAGGATGAAGAAGTAGCGAATATATTAAATAACCATTATGTTGCAATTAAGGTGGATCGTGAGGAACGACCTGATGTTGATCATATCTATATGACTGTATGTCAAGCGATGACTGGTCAAGGAGGCTGGCCATTAACGATCATTATGACACCAGACAAGAAGCCGATTTTTGCAGGAACCTATTTTCCTAAGGAAGGGAGAAGAGGGCTTTCTGGCTTGATGGATATCTTACCCTATATTGCGGAAAAGTGGCTGACGGAACAAGAAGAGCTCATCGCTTCTAGCAATAAAATAGCAGATGCAGTTCAACCAAGATTTAAGGATTTTTCTGCTGGAGAGGTAGATGAGAATGTTCTGCACAGTGCTTATCGACAGCTAGAAAAACAGTTTGATGGTACATTTGGGGGTTTTAATAGTGCTCCAAAGTTTCCTACACCCCATCAATATATGTTTCTTTTGCGTTATTGGAAAAAAACCAATAATAAAGATGCACTTCATATGGTAGAAAAGAGCTTAGAGGCGATGAACCAAGGAGGAATGTACGATCATATCGGCTTTGGCTTTGCTCGTTATTCCACTGATGAAAAATGGCTAGTTCCTCACTTTGAAAAAATGCTATATGACAATGCACTTCTTGCTTATACATATTTAGAAGCCTATCAAGCAACAAAGAATGACTCCTTTTCAAGAATAGCAGAGGAAATCTTTGCCTATGTATTACGTGATATGCAGCATGAGGAAGGTGGCTTTTACTCAGCAGAGGATGCCGATTCA
>JAENYW010000117.1 GCA_016841555.1 Tepidibacillus decaturensis | reverse complement strand
TCCAAAATAATAATGACCTGCGGTATAAATAATCCAATCAACACAGTAAAAAGGTTGATGTGATTAGGAAATTTATAGACAATCATAACTGCTATTAGCACAGCTGCTATTCTAGATAACATTCCAGAAAAAACAGGTTTCTTTTTATTATGTACATTTTTACCTGCTGCTAATTCACCGATTTGATTTACTTTTCTTGCTGTTAAGGTTATATTAAATAAACCTGTTGCTACTCCTAAGGTCAACCCTATAAAAGCAGCGGAATAAGGAGTAATAATTCCTAAGGCAAAAAAAATAAGGGCGATCAGGGAAGAGCGAATGCCTCGTTTAACTCTTCGATTATATTCGTCCATTGCTTGGTCTACCATTTTTTCAATCTCCTATAAAAGGTTTTATCAGCTTTACAACAGACCAAATCCCTATCATAAAGCCAAGTAACATCCCTACTATTAGAAAAAGCGGTGAGGTTTGAAGGGCTTGGTCAATTTGCATTCCTACCCAAATACCTATTAATAACAAAGCTGCTAGTTCTATTCCGATGACCCCGACTAATCCAAAGGCACGCCACGGGTTTATTTGCTTCTTTTTATTATTGTTATCCATTTAGTTATCCCTCACTACAAATAAGGTTAACCGCGCAATAGTGAACTCGTTCAGCTAGCTGTTGACAGTATATCTGATGTTTTTTTCTTTTATCAAGGAATAGCGTGTGAACAAAAAGTGAAAAATATGTAAGCGTTTGTTTGAAAATTTTTAACTTTCCACACAATTCATATGAAGTTTTTGTCGAATAAACCCTTTGTTATAGTACAATAACCCTATTCTTTTGTCAATATAGATTATTATAATATTGATTCCCGATTAATAAAAGAGTGCTAATCACCTAAGCACTCTTTTTATGCGAACATTTTTCATTTTCCTAGTCTCTTTCTACTAATGTTGCTACCCCCATTCCTCCCCCTATACATAATGTCGCTAAGCCTTTTTTTGCATTCCTTCGTTTCATCTCATGTAAAAGAGTTACTAGAATGCGGGCACCACTTGCACCAATAGGATGACCCAGGGAGATGGCACCACCATTGACATTTACCTTCTCATTTGGAAAAGCTAATTCTTGACCAACTGCTAGCATTTGTGAAGCAAAGGCTTCGTTGGCTTCAATTAAATCTAAATCATCTACAGACCAACTAATTTTATTTAGTGCCTTCTTTGTCGCTGGAATTGGACCTAATCCCATGGTATTCGGGTTTACCCCGCCACTTGCATTGGCTTTTATGACTGCCATTATTTCTACTCCTAATTCTTCTGCTTTTTTACGGCTCATGATAACCAATGCTGCAGCTCCGTCATTAATACCAGAGGCATTACCTGCCGTGACGGTTCCATCCTTTTTAAAGGCAGGCCGTAGCTTGGATAAGGTTTCTATGGTTGTACCTGGACGAGGAAACTCATCCTGTTCAAATGCAATTGGATCTTTTTTCCTTTGTGGAATCATAACGGGTACAATTTCTTCGTTAAATGTACCTTCTTTTATTGCTCTCTCTGTTTTTTGTTGACTCCACGCCGCGAATTCATCCTGTTTTTCCCGGGAAATGTCATATTGTTCTGCAATGTTCTCTGCCGTAATCCCCATATGAACATTCGAAAAAGCATCGGTCAAGCCTTCCTTAATCATGTGGTCTTCTACCTGTTGGTGTCCCATCCGATAGCCAAAACGAGCACCTTGCAGTAAGTAAGGAGCTTGACTCATGTTTTCCATACCACCTGCTATAATCACATCCGCATCACCTACAGCAATTGCCTGATAGGCTAAATGTACAGCCTTTAAGCCAGAACCACATACTTTATTAATGGTCATTGCTGGTACGGTATCAGCTAGTCCTGCTCCAATGGATGATTGTCTTGCAGGATTTTGCCCTTGACCTGCTTGGAGAATATTACCCATAATCACTTCATCTACATGGGTTGGCTCTATATTCGCTCTTTTTATTGCTTCTTTTATTACAATACTTCCAAGCTCGTGGGCAGGAATATTTGCTAAACCCCCACCGTAGGATCCTATAGCTGTCCGAACAGCACTTACTATCACAACATCCTTTAATTGCAAAATATAACCCCCTCTGACTTTTTTAATTTTTTTACCTATTAAAAATATTCCATCTATTATGAATGGAATCCTTCTTTCTTACAGAATGTTTTCCTATTATCAATATATGTCCATTTTTTGTTCCCATTCTTTTTTTGTAGCATCCTTTTGTTCGTTAATTCATTAATTGGTTGAATATTTATAATTTTCTATTTTTAACTATTTAGAAGATTCTTTCTGTGTTATGATTACAATAAATTACATACTATTTATTGATAGCTATCTTTTTATGACAACCTATAGGAGGGGGAGACGGATGAAAATGGGGAAGATTGTGTCATCTGCTACAGAAGCAATTGAAAATATTCATGATGGTGCTACGTTAGTAGTAGGTGGGTTTGGCTTAAGCGGGAATCCAGAGCACTTGATTCAAGCAATACGAGATAAAGGAGTTAAGGATTTAACGGTTGTTAGTAATAATTGTGGAGTAGATGACTGGGGATTGGGGATTTTGTTAGCAAATAAACAAATTAAAAAAATGGTTTCTTCCTATGTTGGGGAGAATAAAATTTTTGAGAATCAATTTTTAAGTGGAGAATTAGATGTTGAGTTAGTACCTCAAGGTACCTTAGCTGAACGTATAAGAGCTGGTGGTGCAGGAATTCCCGGCTTCTATACGCGTACTGGTGTGGGTACACCTATCGCTGAGGGCAAGGAGCATAAGGATTTTAATGGTCGTACTTACATACTAGAAGAAGGAATTAAAGGAGATTTTGCACTTGTAAAGGCTTGGAAGGCTGATCCTCTTGGAAATCTGATCTTCCGTAATACTGCCCGTAATTTTAACCCATTAGCTGCTATGGCGGGGAAAATAACAATCGCTGAGGTAGAAGAAATTGTAGAGGTAGGCGAATTAGACCCAAACAATATACATACACCTAGTATTTATGTTCAACGCGTCGTCCTTGGGAGCCATTTTGAAAAACGAATTGAACGTCGTACCGTTCGAAAAGCCGATTAAGGAGGGAGCAATCATGTCAAACGATCGATTACATATTGTTAGACGCGCCGTATTAGAAATAGAGGATGGAATGAATGTTAATTTAGGAATTGGCATGCCTACATTAGTAGCCAATGAAATCCCTGAAAATTATCAGGTTTTACTCCAATCAGAAAACGGGTTATTAGGTATAGGGCCCTACCCTATAGAAGGGGCAGAAGATGCAGATTTAATTAATGCAGGAAAGGAAACGGTTACTGCTGTTCCTGGAGCAGCATATTTTGATAGTGCTGAGTCGTTTGCAATGATTCGTGGAGGACATATTGATTTAGCTATTTTAGGCGCTATGGAGGTTTCTGAAAAAGGAGATTTAGCTAACTGGATGATCCCCGGGAAAATGATAAAGGGAATGGGCGGAGCGATGGATTTGGTTAATGGAGCTAAACGCATCGTCATTATTATGGAGCATGTGAATAAGCATGGGGAATCGAAAATAAAAAGGGAATGTACTCTCCCTTTAACTGGTAAACAGGTTGTCCATCGTCTTATTACAGATTTAGCGGTGTTTGATTTCACGGATGAAGGAATGGTTTTAAAGGAAATGGTTGAAGGTGTTACTTTGGAGGAAATAAAGGAGAAGACAGAAGCCTCCTTTACGGTAAGTGATGATCTTAAACCAATTTCATTCAAAGAGTGATCAATTCAACTCTTCTTACTAATAATAAAGAAGAACCTAGCATGTAAATGCTAGGTTCTTCTTGGTGGCGATCACGTCAATCGCTTTATTAGATGAAAGTTTTTATTTTTTCCAAAGATCACTATTTGATGTCGTAATTGCTACTGCACCAGCTTTTAATGCTTTTTTTATTTCTATTTCAGTTCTTATTAGTCCTCCTGCAAGAATTGGAATACCTGTCTTTTCAAACACCTCTGTAATCATATGGGGAATCACTCCGGGAATAACTTCAATATAGTCCGGTTTTGTCTTTTCTATGTATCTGTAATTTTTTTCTAAGGCATTGGAATCCAGTAAGAATAACCGTTGAATGGTTAATAATCCTTTTTTCTTTGCTGTTATGATGACTTCTGCTCTCGTCGAAATCAAACCTATCGGCTTTATTTCTTGAATTAAAAACTGAGTAGCATACTCATCGTTTTTTAACCCTTGAATCAGATCTACATGTATAATTAATTTCTTTCTCGTTTTTTTAATATAATCTGAAATTCCTCTTAGTTGGGATACATGACTGTCAAGCAGAATGACATAATGAGAGTCACTCTTCATAGCTGATTCAAAATTTTTCATATTCCTTATTACAGGTATGATCTTTTCACCATTAAAATCCATCATATTCACCCACCATCTTTCACCTCTACCCTCATTAGTCATAAATCTTTCTGATTACATTATATTTCTCATCACTGATTTTAACAAATCCATTGATCGGTGATTTTAATCGCATCTTTGTTATATTCTCAGGACTTGTATAAGACTTATTTTGGATCTGTTCTATGGAAACTCCAATGGATTGAGATGCTTGGTAGAATTCGAATGTATACTAACTGTTTCCTGCTTTTTGGTAGGCTTCAGATAAGATTTGCATAGGATGTTTTACAGGTTTATCTGTCATTTGATCCAACTGATTTTTACACATTCCACATTCTGTAACAGTATAGTCTGGATCCAGCTCTACTACTGATTCTTGCATAGAGGTTCCCATTTTTAACGAAAGATCAAATTTTTCTTCTTTAAAGCCAAACGTACCACATTGTCCGCAACAACCTGCCGCTAGATCCTGAATCTGATAATTTGGAATTAACTCTAAAATATCCATCGCTGGATTTCCTATTCCTTGAGCTTTCATGTGGCAAGGGGCAAAGTATCCTGATTTACTATCAATAGATGCTAAATTAGTATTCATTTGTCCTTTTTCATTTAATATTCGTAAATATTCTCCAGCGTCGTATACATGCTCGGATAATTCTTCTGCTCCGTCGATATCTAAAGTGATATACTCTTTCTTTAGTGCCAAGGTACAACTGCTACATGTTAATACGACATCATAACCCTTTCGAGTATACTCTAGCAAATGATTTACATTATATACGGCATTTTTTTTTGCTTGATCGATTCGACCGTTTGCTAACATAGGAATTCCACAGCAATGTTGATCAGGAATTGCTACTTCAATTCCGTTAAAACCCATGACGTCAACAAATGATTCTGCTACTCCAGGTGCGTTATATGTGGCATAACAACCTGAAAAATAAGCTACTTTTCGTTCTGTATTTGCTGTTTTCTTTTTATATCTGCGGTTGAAATTTTTAAATTCATATTTAGGAAATCGTCGTTTCGCATGTATACCCATATTTTTTTGCATGGCTACGCGAACCAATTTCGTATTCATTAAGCTATTGGTGATAGGAGCAAAAGTGGATGCCAGTTTACCGACAAGCTCTGCATTACTCAATATTTTATCCCTAAACCTTGGACCTGAAGCCATGGAATGAGTAGCCTTTCCCTCGATTATAAAATGGGTGAGATGCACCCCCTCAGGACAGGAAATATCACAGTTACCGCACAATGTGCAATATTCAACACTTGGATCATCAATTATTTCCTGATTTTCTATTAATCTTTTTAGCTCCGGTCCTAGATGCTTTGGACCACCGAATTCTAAAGAATGATTAGATACCGGACAGGATACAACACAGGTATTACATTTCAAACATTGATCAAAGGAATTATCCGGCATTTTGATCATAGACCTTCTCCTCCTTCACCGCTTGTTCGATTGCCGCGTAACTGGAAAGAATCGAAAAAACACCGCCTGTGATTCCGTGTTTTGTCACATCTATCCCTTGACTTGCTCCGACGGTATATACATTCTTAATTGGTGATAGATATTCACCGTTTTGATTGATTTTAACTCCTAATACTTTTTCCTTTAACCCTTTTGTAGTCCATTCAAAACCTCCTCCAAGAACACCTCCCGTAGCCATTACATATGTTTTTGCCTTCAACTCTCTTGATACAGTGTTTTTTATTATTATACTTTTCACGATATCGTTCTCTACTTTACTGCCAATTACTTGTGTGTCTGCGTACAATCGAACCCCTTGTCGACTTATTTCTTTTTTTAAGCCTTCATATAAACGGATTGCTGTAGCATTTGGTGGCATTCCAACCGCTTCTGTTACTTGTGCCTGCAATTTTTCTTTAAATTCTTCGATAATCATTTTCCATTGAAGGATACCCAAAGAAGAAGGAAAAATAAATAAATCAATAGAAGTGGTCATTTGAACACTTAATTGTTCTTTTATTTGTTTTAATACATACTCTCGATTTTCTCGGTCTTCTAGCATTCTTGCTGCATCTAATTGTGTCATTGTTCGTAAAGCTCTTTTTCCTAAGCTAATATTTATTGTGCTAATATTTAATCCTGGTCTTTCTTTTCTCAAATTTCCTTTGATGTATTCAGGCTGAAAATCTGCTATTTCTTGAAAACCAATCACCATGACATGACCTTTCTCTGGAATTGGGTGAATTGTTTCTGGATAAAGTCCTGTTGATTTAAGATGGCCTGAGCCTGTTATTATTTCAATAGGGTTGTAAATATCCCCATAATAAGGATAGCCTAAGCGGCTTAAAAGGGTTTTAAATCTATCGATCCCGTTTTTTATCAGGGTTTTATCCCATGAATGATTCTGATATCCTTCCATCATCTTGACTATGTTTCCTTTTTCAGCCGGTATAAGATCCATTACGCCAGTTGACTGTACAATTCTTCCTTCTCCTTGACTGATTAAGGCAACAGATGCCCCCTTTTCCCTTGCCCAAATCGCCGATAACATTCCTGTTAACCCCTGACCAATCACTATATAATCATACATTTTCCTCACCCTCTACTTCCATTGCTAATGAAACATGATAAATGGCTTTCATTAACTCTAATTGCTTGGCTGTTTCCCCTATTGCCACTACATCCATCCCTTTTTGTCTTTCCTTCACCGCTTGAAGTAATGCATGCTCTGCCTCAGTTGCAGTCGTTAAACCCCTTTGTACAGCAAGCGCTGCTGCTCGATGATTGCAAAAGGTTCCCTGACATGGTCCCATTCCTAATCTCGTTCTTCTACGTATATCTCCAAGATTAAATTTTCCATCTGCTATTACAGATTCTATTTCTCCTAGAGTGACCTGTTCACATTCACATACAACCGTATTTAACAGATCCTCTTCTTCCAAGCGTTCTTCCATTCCCTTTGCTCTTTTCCCAGCCCAATGAATCAATTTATTTTTGGCTGCAGGAGCCAAATTCGCTTTTTGAAAAAATTCTTTTGTCTCACGGTGAGGAACTATTTCTTGATGAGTGGTACAGGTTTGATGAACCCCTAATATTTCACAAACTAAATCCACTGTCTTTTCAGCCATTAAGCGAAAAGTAGTCAACTTCCCTCCTGTAATGGAAATCAATCCCTTGATCCCATCACGTGATTGGTGATCTAACAAAGCCATTCCACGGCTTATATTTCTTCCGCTGTTTCCTTCAATCCTTTTTTCTTGATATAAAGGACGAACTCCAGTAAAAGCTCGAATTAACCTTAATTTATCTATATCAGGAACTAATGATTTGCCTTCTTCAAGCATTTCCATCAGTTCTTTTCTCTCTAAAGATAGATCTTCAGGTTCTTTGACATTTATTCCTGTTGTTCCAAAGATCGTTACATCATGAGCAGGGACGAAAATTTCTGCGTCACCTGGTTTTCTTAAACGATTGATAACATGTCGATTAAAACGATGATTAAATACAGCCAGCATTCCTCTATTGTTCACAATGTCAAGCTCTACACCAGCTAAGGCCGCAACTTTAGCAGTCCACGGTCCTGTTGCATTGATAATGATATCAGCATATATTTCGGTCTGCTCTCCTGTATGCATGTTCTGAACAAGCACACCTTTTACACTTGTTTGGGACATAATCATTTTGATCACTTGATGATAAGTAAGTACTCTACTACCTCTTGAAACAGCATCTGCAACGAGGTCAACGACCATCGTAAATCCATCTACTGCACCATCAGGAACTCGATAAGCGGCTTGCGCTTTTTTTGAGATAAAAGGTTCCTCCTGCAAAGCCTCAGCTACTGAAATTTCTTCAATTGGAATGCCTGATCGTTGGCATCCATCCACCCATTTCTGTACATATTCATCATCATCTTCAGGCAATTTTACGAAAAACCCACCTGTATCTTCGATAGATCCGGGAATCGTTCTTTTTATAATGATATTTTCCTCATAGCTTTCTTTAGCTGTTTCCTCATCCCTAACGGCATATCTTGCTCCGGAATGCAGCAAACCATGGTATCGTGATGAGGTTCCATGAGTTAAATCCCTTTGTTCAATTAAAATAGTTTGAATTCCACGTAAAGATAAATCCCGAAGGACACCGGCTCCTGTTGCTCCCCCACCAATAACAACTACACTGGTTTCTATTTTACTCGCCATCAGACATTCCTCCAAAATTATAGATAAATAAAAGAGACCACAACAAACCCAGTCTTATAACGACTTAGGAATGATGTGGTCTCTCCAATATCTCCAACCATCAAAAATATTAAATTGGCTAATTACAGTATAACATTTTTATCGAAATCATAAAAGCTTATTATTTAGATTGACTCCAGTGAACTGTACTATTGACTGCCCGCTTCCAGCCGTCGTATAATTGAACGGTTTTTTCATTATCTAATGCAGGATCGAATGTTTTATCAATCGCCCAATTCTTTGCGATTTCTTCTTTATTTTCCCAATATCCAACTGCTAAGCCTGCAAGGTATGCAGCACCGAGAGCAGTTGTTTCACGAATCATCGGTCTTTCTACTGGCACTGACAAGATATCAGATTGGAATTGCATAAGCAGGTTATTCTTAACAGCTCCACCATCGACCCGTAATGTATTTAATTTGATTCCTGCATCGGCTTCCATGGCAGATAATACATCTTTTGTCTG
>JAENYW010000116.1 GCA_016841555.1 Tepidibacillus decaturensis | reverse complement strand
GGGTGGCACAAAAACTGCGTTTTTTAAAGAACAACCTTGAGGACCAAACCAGTTTTGGCTTCTCCTGAATTCTCCAGGGTTCTGTTCTTGCCCTCTTACTCCGTCCATTAGAGCTTCATGCATTTCTGTTAACAAACGAGCACATAGCGGAAGCTCTTTTAGTCTGTTTAATGCATATTGCATTGTTTTGATATAGTTGATTACATCAGCTACATTCAAGTTTGTGTTTTCTTCAATATTTGGATCTAGTATATCATCAAGTGTAGCTTGAGTACCCTCTATTTGTGAAGATAGTAAAGCTTCCTTTCGGACATACATAGCAATAAATAACTCAATGTCTGGTATTTGCTCTGATATACCATCTAATTTTCCAAGCATTCGATGAGCATTTCCCATAAGAGATAACATCTCTTCATCCATATTTATAGGTGGATTAGGCGGCAAAGAAGTTGGTTGAAAAGCTTTATAAGCCATATCTCCATATAAATACGTGGTATATTTCCCTGCACGTTCGGATTTCACCATTATCACCTCAAAAATGAAATATACTACTATTATATCCTAGCTTATTTCATTTTATAATAAAAACATGAAATAAGCTGCTGTTTTCAGCAACTTTATCTCACGTAATCATTTCTTATCGCATTTGACTTAAAGCTATACATTTTATTTCTTTTATTTGGCTCAAGCGTTCATCATTAGTAATGAATAGCTCTGCTCCCGATTGAATCGCAGTAGCCACAATCAGCGCATCCGGAGTCTTAATCCCGTATTTTCCTCGTAAGTAAGCTGCTCGTTCTGCAATCGGTTTATCTACTGGAATAATAGATAGGTTTGGAAAATGAGTAAAAAGGAGTTTGTATTGTTTTTCTAGAGCAGTGTTCCCCTCACAAATCGGCTTTACTAATATCTCCGTCAATGAGACAGAGGAAGCAATTGCAGAAAAATATCCATCTTCTATGCCTTCTAAAATAGATTTTGATTTTTCCCCAAATTCAGTAGATTGTTCAAATACATATATGAATATATTGGTATCTAATGCTACTTTTTTTACCTCAGAAAGAACAGAAAAGCTTACCAACTTTCTCTCTCCTTTCGTACATATTCATCTGATGATTCCTTTTCCCAAAGTTCTTTTCCTAAGCCCCATAGCTTATCAGAAAAGGATTTAGGCTTTGGCATTACTATCATTTCTTGGTGAACATCATCATATTGCCATATTAATGTATCTCCAACATGTAGATTTGCCTTTTTCCGTATTTCCTCTGGTATTGTAATTTGATATTTTGTTCGAATTTCACTTTCTATTTTACTGATATGTTCCATATAATCACCTTCCATCAAATCGTCTTACTTTTTATTATTATATCGTACTATTTGTTATTTTGTCTAACCAATACATAAGTATTTTCTCTTTTACATTTTTTGAATCAGATTATAGTAATTCTTTTTTTATTAAAAGCATAAAATATTAATCTCCAGAGTACAATATGTACAAATTGTACAAATAAAAGTATAATGGGGTGTGAGGTGATGTATATGGAAACTTTCAACGCGTCAAATGTACGTCAAGAGTTTAGCCATTTTATTGATACTGTTGTTAGAGATAAGCCATTAACAATAAAGAGGAATAGAGATTATATTATTTCTTTTTCTATGGAACACGTTAGACTTTTATTAGCATATTATCGTTTTCATGTTCGTTATGTTAAAGAAGACGATGGTTCTATCACAGGATCGTTGAATGAAATTGACGTTGTAGTAAACGGTAATAATGAATCTGATGTAAACCATTTATTAGCAAAAGAATTAATTGAATACGCTCAAGAATACAATGATGAATTCAGTTATTATTATAATTCCCTTAACCGTAAATCTCATTTTCCCTACATTCTTCATGTATTGATTCAGGATAATATTGATGGAGTTATACGGTTATTAGATGCCTAAGTGGTCTGACTTAAAACGTTATTGTGAAAAGGATGGCTGGGAATTATATAAAAGAACTGATCATTTTTTTTATCGGAAGTGGCTTTCTGATGGAACCTTATTAAGAACGAAGATTTCTATGGGTACAGGTGAAATTAAAGGCCATTTATGGAAGGAAATATTAAAAAAACAATTACGAACGACAGACGAAGAATTTAATCGTAAAATATAGTTATGACTGTTAATTTTTTTAATAGTTTATAGTGATTTATTTGTTTAGGTATGTGTTAAAATATTTCTATATTAGATATTTGTGAGGGTAGATAATATGAGTATGAATGAAGTCTATACAAAATTTTGGATAAAATGTTAAAAAATGATAAGGATATGCTATAATAGCTTATAGGAGAATACGTATTATTGTGTGAGAGGAGATTTATCATGGATAAGCTTGATTTGATTTTAAAAGAGCTTAAAGAAATGAAAAATGAAGTTAATGGAATGAAGACTGAGCAGTCGGAGATGCGAAATGAGATCAAAGATATAAAGACTGAACAGCAACGTCATGGAGATATGTTACATCAGCTTATCAGTGTTGTTGCTAACACCAATACCAAGTTAGAATCGATGAATGAGGAGTTTACGAAAAGCTTTGATACGCTTGAAAATGATATAGGTGTATTAGTTGAGGAAGCCTTTAAAAATAAAGCGGAGTTACGTCGATTAAAACGAGGATCTTAATAAATTCCGATAACAGAAAAGAGATGCTCTCTGCATCTCTTTATTTATATTTTATATCTATGTAAAGTTACACTCTTGAGGTTGTATTTAGTTTTTGTGAGATAAGCTTAAGCATCCCCATAACATCCTCTTGTTGACTTACCTCAATACGATGTAGGGTCTCTTCAATTCTCTTTTGACCTGCTTCTAGATTTCTTTGACCTTCTTCCAAACTTCTTTGGCCTGTCTCTAAATTTCTTTGGCCTTTTTCTAGATTATCCAATTTTTCCAAGATTAAATGAAGTGTTTTTTCCATTTTACCATTTCACCTCTCTTTTTTATTTTATCACTTTATTACCTAATTTTGTTGTTAGAACATTTGTTCTGCTTAAAGAATAACCTATTTTTGCAATGCTGTAAATAAAAATATTAACCATTTAACAATTCAAGGATATCCTCTTCTGTTAGACTTGTTAGCATTTGTTCTCCTGGTTGAATGACCTTTTCTATTAGCTCCTTCTTTCTTTGCTGCATCTTATAGATTTTTTCTTCAATGGTTCCATGAGATATTAATCGGATGACTTGTACTACTTTTTTCTGTCCAATGCGATGGGCTCTACCTGCCGCTTGTTCTTCTACAGCTGGATTCCACCAGAGATCAAATAGGATAACTGTATCTGCACCAGTCAAGTTCAATCCAGTCCCTCCTGCTTTTAACGATACGAGGAATATCTCCTTTTCGCCTTGATTAAATTGTTCTGCCATTACGACCCGTTCTTTGGTAGGAGTCTGTCCATCAAGATAAAAGGGTTGGTATCCTTCTGCTTCTAATCGTTCACGAATCATTTGCAGCATGCTTGAAAACTGTGAAAAAATTAATAGTCGGTTTCCGTTTGCAATGGAGGTATCTACTAGCTCCATTAGCTGTTCTAGCTTGCTAGATTCTCCGTTATATTGTTCGAGAAACAAGGATGGATGATTGCATATTTGTCGTAATCTTGTTAATCCTGCTAGAATTTTTATCCTGCTTTTATTGAAGCCTTCCTGTTGAATGGATTCCCTTGTTTCCTGTTGAATTCTTTCTAGGTAGCCAATATAGATCTCTTTTTGTTCTTTGGTTAGCTCAGAAACCTGCACGGTTTCTATTTTATCTGGAAGTTCTTTGAGTACATCTTTTTTTACTCGCCTTAAGATAAATGGACGAACCATTTTTGCAATTTTGTCATGAGAAAGATTTCGGAATTTCATTTTGTTTGGGAAAAATCCTGGTAACACCACTTGAAAAATCGCCCATAATTCATCAATCGTATTTTCGATTGGTGTCCCACTTAGTGCAAAGCGTCTATCTGCCTTCACCTGTTGTACTGCCTTAAAGATTTTAGTCGTTGGGTTTTTTATCGCCTGTGCTTCATCTAATATCAGGGTAGAAAACCCTTTTTGATGATAGATTTCACTGTCCTGTCGAAGCATTGGATAAGAGGTAATCCATACATCAGGCTGATCTGTTGCTTGAAGCAGCTTTTCTCTTTCTTCTGGCGTTCCGTCAACAATCTTAACCTCTAATGTAGGGGAAAACTTATCAAATTCATTTTTCCAATTATAAATAAGAGAGGCAGGAGCAACAATTAATACTGGTGTCCCTATTCTCTTCTCTTCTATTTCTGAGGTAATAAAGACGATGCTTTGCAGGGTTTTTCCTAGTCCCATATCGTCTGCTAAAATACCGCCTAGTCGATAATGAGCTAGGGTTTTTAGCCATTGAAAGCCAAAGGTTTGATAATCCCTTAACGTAGCTTGAATGGAGCTTGGTATTTCCACGTCCAGCTGATCGGGATTTTTGAACAGGTTCATGAATCGACGAAATGCTTTGCCAAATTGCACATTGGGATGATACTTATCTCCGAGCATTCCCTCTATTTGAAGACCTCTAAATACTGGTCTCTTTATTTTATTATCCTCCAATTCTGTTTTGCTTAGCTCTAATTCATTCACCAGTTTATGAATGGTTGCAAATTCCTCATCATCCAAGGAAACAAACGCACCGTTAGGTAAGCGATAATACTTTTTCTTTTCCACAACAGATTGAAGAATGCTATGTATGTCTTGATTAGCGATACCATCCATGTCAAAACCAATTTCTAGCCAATTTTCACTGGCATCCATCTCCACAGAAACAACTGGCTTATGTTCCTCTGGCAGGATGAGTGTTTTGGCAGAGTTGGTGAAGAAAATTTCTGCTTTGTCTTCGAGCTGCGGCATCGATTGAAATAAAAATTGGTATAGATCCTCTTCCTCTTCTACATATAGCTCTTTGCCATTATATTTTAATGGAGCACTTTCGATAACCTCCATGATTTCTTGTTCCTTCACTACATCTCTCATGAGAATCACTTGCTCTTGTTCTTTGGTAGTCTTTATTTCCTTAGATTGAAAGGGATTGATTACCGTTTCTCCATAATGATATTCTACTTTTACATGAAGCTGTTCTTGGTTATAATCAACAAATAGCTTTGCATGTAGGTCAGGGGCTATTATTTGATTGGAAATGGAATCATCAATGGATATTGTTCCGATTCTTTTTAGAACGGGCTCTACATGGGACAAAAATGGAGCTATCTGCTCATTGGCTATGGTTATTGCATTCCCTTTTCGATTATTGATTAGTGCTTTCATTTCTTTTATTCGTTGTAGCTGTTCTATGGAGAGCTTATAGAAGACGTCTTGATAAAAAATTATTCCATAGCTTTCAAAAAGGATGGCCTCCTGTAACCCTTGTATATGTAGAGTAAAGTCTTTATCATTCCCTTTATCGATTGTATAGGAAAAGGGTAGTAGCCCTTCAGCTTGAATATCTATTCTATTTTGTGTTGAGGTAGCATATTCCACCTGTACGTCTTTGTTTTTCAGCTTAAGTAGTAGGGTTTCAGCTGCCATTGGTGGAATGATTAAATCTCTACCGTCTTCTGCTGAATTGTTATGCCAATAATCGTTAGAAGTAGTTACTCGATACAGCTTTTCATTTTTTATGATTGCTTGTAGCATATGTACAATCTCCAAGTCCTCTTGGTCAAAAAAATGTTCTGTTGGGTCATAGCTGAATTTAGGGGTAAAAACAAAGGATTCTTGTGCTACTGTTTTTCCTATGAAATCTTTGATTTTTTTTACGACATATAGCCGTTCTACTCCTGCTCTCATTTCTATGGTCAAATAAGAGCCACCGTATGTTGGCGATACGGAGTCTCTTTTCAATATAAACTGAAGCATGATCTGTTTTTTTGAAAAGGTTAAACGATTTGTATCTATATATTGCTGCTGTGAAAATGCGTCAATGAGACGCTTGGTATCCTCATATTCCCTATTTTTTTGTCTTATTTCCATTTGCTTGCTAAATTCCGTTTTATTCTCTAAGGTCATTAATTCAAGTAAAACAGCAACCTCATGCTTACATTCACCATACTGTTTGTATGCTGGACAGCTGCATGATGTATATATATGCTGGTCAAAGAGTTCTACTCCAACTTTATAAAGACGCGTCCCTTCCACTTCTGCAAGCCAGGTATTTCGTGCCTCATTATAGCGTATCTCCGTTACACGTCTTTGATTAAAATAGGTGAGTCCACGTTGGTAGGTGGTTCGATCGTACATCTCTTTTATCATGTCATTCGTTATTAACAACTTTGTATTCATCACGCTTACGCTCATTCCTTTTTAATTCCATATCCCTTTATTATACATGCTACTGGACATTAATGAAAGAAAACAAGGAGTTTGACTAGCAAATATACAACAAATTATGATAAAAATGGCTGTTCTCTTTTGTAGCAAATGCTACTTACAGAACAGCCATTTGTTATCTTACTTTATCGCAAACATAATTTCTCCTTCGGCTACTAGCTTGTCTTGCACATAGGCAGTCGCTTTTCCTTTACCCATCGGTCCTTTTATCCGAAGGATTTCTACGGTTAAGGTTAAGGTATCTCCTGGCTTTACCTGTTCTTTAAAGCGGAATTTATCGATGCCTGTGAAAAAAGCAAGTTTTCCTTTGTATTCTTCCTTCTTTAGCATGGCAACGGCACCCACTTGTGCTAATGCCTCTACAATAAGTACCCCAGGCATTACTGGATAATCTGGAAAATGTCCTTGAAAGAAGGGTTCATTAACGGTTACGTTTTTGATTCCTACTGCTTTTTTCCCTTCTTCGATTTCTATGATTTTGTCTACAAGAAGAAAGGGATAGCGATGGGGAATAATCTCTTTGATTTCTTTTATGTCTAACAAACGTATCAGCTCCATTTCATTTTTCTTGCATAATTGAATAGAAACTTACTTAAACTATATAGTGTCCTCAGCTTTCTGCTATTAGTGGGAAGATGAGTTCATATAAAGGAGCGGTTGCTATGCTAATTGCTTGCTGCCGCTCCCTTCTTCTGTGTTTCTAGCTTATTATTCATTTTTTTAAATTCAAATATGTAATTAATGGATGTGAAAAAGGAAAATAGGATAACCACCCATAAAAATCCCATGTGATAAGGAAGCTGAAAGGTAATCATTAGTATGGCTACATAAAATAAAACGGTAGTCATTTTTCCAAGAATATTAGCAGGAACTGTTTTTTTACCTTTCATGTGAAAGAAAACAGAGCTTATAATCATCCCTGTATCACGAAAAAAAATAACCCCTGCAACAAACCATGAAATTTTCCCTGCTATTAACAAGGAAAGAAATACAGTTAGTGTCATTAATTTATCTGCTAATGGATCAAGCATACTCCCTAGCTCAGTAACTAAGTTATATTTTCTTGCAAGATATCCATCAACCATATCAGTGATTCCCGCTACAAGATATATGATAAAAGCAAAAAGATTATGTTCTGAAAAAAAAGCAATAACAAATACAGGTATTAGGAAAAAGCGACTAATGGTGAGAATGTTTGGTAGATTCACAGGATGTCTATCCTCCTTATGTCATCATATAACAAAAAAGTCATCTCCGTCCCCTAGGAGAAGATGACTGAACACTGAAGATTATTTTTCCTTACCCAAATATAAGTGCGTATAGATGTGTCCATGTCTCTAGCTTAAATACATCAGAAGGATTTTGGTCTCCTATAACGCCATATCCAATCATAGAACCACCAATACCAGCAATGATTATTAATGCAATAGATAAGAGAAAAAAGCTCCCTTTTCTGCTTTTGTTTTTCGATTTGGTTGATGAAGATGCTTCCTTTTTTGGGGGTTTTGTATGCTTCTGTGTTCTTGATTGTATTTCCTGTGCCATACTTCTCCGTCCTTCTTTGTAAAAATTCAGATAAAATCTAACATTATCATTATCATTATAATCTATTTCTATCGTAAATATGAACCAATCGTGTTCTAATTATAGATTATCTTCTTAAACTATTAGCCATACTCATCATTTGATCTGCTATAGATATACTTCTTGAATGAAACTGATATGCTCTTTGTGCTTCCGTTAATTGGGTCATTTCATTTACTAAATCTATATTAGCTCCTTCTAAGCTACCTTGTATAACAGAATAGGAAGTGGCATATTGTGGGTTCACTAAGCTAAATTCCTCATCTATTACAGGAAGTTCACTTTGAAGTAGTACCTCTGGAATCAGATATTTATTATTCCCCGCATCCATTAATGCTTGAGGGGTATTTATCCTCGTTACTTTGATGGCTGTTAATTCCTCTGTTTCTTCATTGCTGTAGCTTATCATGATCCGACCTTGAGGATCAACGTTAAAGACTGCTCCTTCTGGTACCGATATGGGTTCATTATCTGTATTCAAGACAAAATCGCCTATATCTGTGACTAAATAGCGATTAGCATCCAGTTGAAAGTGTCCATCTCTGGTATATTGATGATTGGTTATTTCGGAGGGGTCTTCTTCTCTTGGTGAAATAGTAAAAAAAGTGTCTGCTCCCTTTAGCATCATATCGGTAGCTACTCCTGTTTCTAGCTGCTGCCCCTGCTGAAAGCTAGTAAAGGTTTGACTTACTCTAGAACCTGCTACTTTATCTAACCCTATAGGTGTTTTCCTTCCATCTAAAAGAAAATCCTCTGGTTGGTTCATTCTTGAAGATAGGATGTCTTGAAAAAATACTTCCCTGCTTTTGTAGCCTGTTGTATTTATATTGGCTAAATTATTTGCAATGGTATCAATTTTTTGTTGAAAAGCTTGCATTCCTACTAACGAATTAATCATCATACCATTCATTTAATCTATCCCTCTTTCAGATAAATTGATCTTCTGTTTCACTTTATTGATTATACTCTACCTATTTCATTTACTGCCTTATCTAAGGTTTGATCTAATGACTGAATAACCCTTTGATTGGCCTCATATATTCTTAAAGCACTCATCATATCGACCATGGTTTGTGTTGGGTCAACATTGGAGCGTTCTAGCTTCCCTTGCATTAGCTTATAATTCTCTTCTTCTTCTACAAAATCTAATGCTTCCGTATCCCCATC
>JAENYW010000115.1 GCA_016841555.1 Tepidibacillus decaturensis | reverse complement strand
CTTTAGCTTTTCTTCCAAAACTCTTTGTTGAATAGCCTTTTCCTTTTCATCTAAAAGCTGCTGAATCTCTTCTCTAATTTCATTTGCCAGCTTTCCAATCAAAGGGCGTTCTTCTGCTGAAAGCTTTCCCATTCCTTTTAGCACTTCTGTAATAGGGCCTTTTTTACCAAGATATTTAACCCTTATTTCATTTAATGCTTGCAGCATATTATTTACTTGAGTAACTTCTTCAAACACCTCTTGCTTTAATTTCTCTAATTTTTCTCGCAATGCAATACCCTCCTTATTGTAGCTTAAAAAAATTAAAAAGACCTTCCATCCCTGCGAAGGGACGAAAGGTCGTGGTACCACCCTAATTCGTGAGTATCCTTCATAACATAAAGATAATCTCACCTCAAAAAGTCTGTAACGCGACTAGCGTAGAACTCCTACTTAAACTTCAGAGACCTGCTCCAGAGTGAACTTCGATAATGAATACCTTAGAGATGCTTTCAGTCCATGACATCCCTTCCCTTGAAGGCATATGCTATTATCTACTCTCTCTTTCCTTGCATTTGGTTAATGGTATTAAATAACATTATACTTTATTACTTTACCCATTGTACCAAATTTGAAAGATTAAATTCAATCCTTACTGCTTTTTTTTTTATAAAAAAACATAAAAACGTATTTTCAACGTACGATTAATAATTGTCTTACCCTCTCATAAAGGATTACCGTTGTAGCCATTGTGACATTTAAGGATTCTGCTTGTCCCATTAACGGAATTTTCACCATCTCTGTCACTTGTTGTTTACGTTCTTCAGACAAGCCTCTTGACTCGTTTCCTAAAAGTAAAGCAGTCTTCAATGAAAAATCTATGTCAAAATAGGCTTTATCTGCATATGGGCTGGTTCCAATGACCTGAAACCCATCCTGCTGCAATAAAGGTATTAATTGGTTCAAATCAACAGATACAATCGGAATATGGAATAATGAACCCATCGCTGACCGTATTACTTTTGAATTATATAAATCTACAGTTCCATTTCCTAAAAAAATAGCCTCTATACCCGCAGCATCTGCACTTCTTATTATAGCCCCTAGATTACCAGGATCTTGTATTTCATCAAGAAGTAAAAGAAACGAATATTCTTTAGACACTATTTCCTCAAGAGAATATTGCTGCTGTTTGACAACAGCAAGTACTCCTTGTGGAGTTGCCATATCAGACAATTTATCCACAATAGCTGCTGTAACAGAAAAAATAGGGATATTCTTTTTTTGGTTCTCCAACAATAGCTTAATATCTATAGGCATTCCTTTTTCGTCATCAATCAGAATCGCTTCTATTTCTTGATTAGATTGGATTGCCTCTTCAATCAGCTTAATCCCTTCAATCAAATAAGTCTTGCTTATATCCCTACCTTTTTTATTGTTTAATTGAGACCATGATTTCACCTTTGGATTTTGAACGGATTTAATTTCCTCCATATCATCACTTTCCATTCATAACAAAATCTTCAAATTTTCTTAAATCCTTATTATGACCAATTAGAACCATAATATCTCCCTTACGAATAATATCGTTAGCACTAGGTGCTACATTTATATAGCTTTTATTTTTCAAGGCCATAATGTTCACACCAAATCTTGCACGAACATTTAACTCAATTAAGGTTTTGTTTGCCATTCCTTCACTTGAAATAATTTCTACAATACTATACTCATCTGACAATTCAATAAAATCTAAGATATTTGGAGTAACTAAATTATGGGCAACTCTTACACCCATATCTCTTTCAGGGAAAATAACTTTCGTAGCACCAATCTTATAAAGAACTTTTGCATGAAGCTTGTTTTGGGCTTTTACAACAACCGTTTTAATTCCCATTTCCTTTAAAATTAATGTGGTCAATATACTTGCCTGAATATTTTGTCCAATGGCCACAACGACAACATTAAAATTACTTATTCCTAATGATTTTAATGCCACTTCATCTGTCGTATCAGCTTGAACCGCATGTGTTACTGTATTAATATTCTCTTGAATCCTTTCACTGTCCAAATCTATCGCCATTACGTCATAGTTGAGATCATATAATGCCTTTGCAATACTTGAACCAAATCGACCCAAACCAATGATCGCAAATTGTTTACCCATAGGTATCTCCCTTCAAAATCATATATGTTGTTTGTAGTTTATCTCTAGCGCCTATCTTCGGTTTCCACAACACTCCTTCATTAAATTCGTAAGAAGGATTTGTATCAATCCTCGAAATAAGTCTCGCTAAATTCAGACTTTCCATCTGAAAAGTCTCGCTTTATTATAGCATAATTTTTAACAAAAACTACTCCTCAAAACAAATCATAATAAACCCCAATTCGGAAATACTAAACGTATTGATTTTACCAAGGAGGAAATAAATATGAACCTCGATTTACGTCAGGCAATCCTTTCAAATGTACAAAACAAAACAGAAGAACAATTAAAGGACATGGTTGAAACCGCTATTAAAAATAATGAAGAGAAAACATTACCAGGATTAGGTGTTATTTTTGAAGTCATATGGCGACATACAGATGGAAAAACAAAAGAGGAAATGATTGATACGCTACATAATAATCTCTAATATAAGTAATATAAAGGAGTGACAATGATTGTCACTCCTTTATATTACTTATTTCCCTATCGTTCCAATATAGCTTTAATTGTATTTTCATCTAACCGTTGAATTACTTTTACCAATAAATCTACTGCTCTGTCATAATCATCGCGATGTAATATAGCTGCATGGCTATGAATATATCTAGTGGCGATACCAATAACCAAGGATGGAACACCCTTCTCATTCAGATGAAAACGACCTGCGTCTGTGCCACCACCTGCCATTGTATCATATTGAAATGGAATATTTTCTTCTTCTGCTACTTCTATCACAAAATCCCTTAATCCTGTATGTGGAACCATCGTCGCATCAAATAATAATATTTGCGGACCAGCACCAATTTTACTTTGTGCTTCGTCTTCGGTAACCTCTGGCATATCTCCAGCAACTCCTACATCTACTGCGAAAGCAATATCTGGTTTTATGCTATTAACTGAGGTTTGAGCTCCTCTTAGTCCCACTTCTTCTTGAATAGTTCCAACTCCAAACACAGTATTGTTATGCTTTTTCTCCTCTTTTAAACGCTTTAATACATCAATAGTAATCGCACATCCAATACGATTATCCCATGCCTTTGCCATTAACAATTTTGGATTTTTCAAAACAGTAAATGGAGAGACCGGGATGACAGAATCTCCAGGCCGAACGCCAAATTCCTCTGCTTCCTCTTTACTGGAAGCGCCAATATCTATGAACATATCCTTTATTTGTGTTGGTTTTTTTCTTGCTTCTGCTGACATAATATGAGGTGGCTTAGAACCAATTATACCAGTAATTGTCCCTTTTTTTGTATGTATTGTTACTCTTTGAGCCAGCATAACCTGTTCCCACCAACCACCAAGAGGTTGGAATTTTAAAAAGCCATTTTCTGTAATGCGTGTAACCATAAATGCTACTTCATCTAAGTGTCCTGCTAGTAAAATTTTTGGTCCCTTATCACCTTGTCTTGCAATTAAACTTCCCAGATTATCTGTATATACTTCATCTGCATGGGGTTCAATATACTTCTTCATTACTTCACGAACTGGACCTTCATTTCCTGGTGCTCCTGGTGTTTCCGTCAACTCCTTAAACATCTGTAATGTTTTATCTTCCATCTGTATTCCTCCTTTTTTTATGCTCCATTTGACAATATTATTATTATACAAAGTCTATAGAAATTATATCATATATTTCGCTTCTCGAAATATATGATTTTAAAAAAAGGCGCCTAAGCGCCCCTTCTATGTTTAATTCATTTTCTTTATTCTTAAAAGTTTTGCTAGTATGAATGCAATTACTGCTACGAAGCCACTAAATAATGCACCCATCTTCGCCGCTCCCTGAATGTCAAAATCGGTAAATGCAGCACCTGCAACAAATAATGCAACAGTTAACCCCAACGCTGCAATAATACCAGCGAGGAAAAGCTCCTTCTTTCCCATCCCATTAGGAAGTGGAAAGCCCATTTTTTCTGCAAGAGTACCTAAACCAAAGACTCCAATTGTTTTCCCTGCTAATAAACCAATAAATACTAGCCATGTAGGAACTCCTATTCCTGATAATTCTACACCTGCATTCGCTAAACCAAACATAAACAAGCCAAAATCCACAAAAACCTTCCATTCATGTTCAAATTGAGTAAGACTGGAATGGTCCTCTTCCACATCTTCAAATAAATGTCCTTTTTCCCTTGGTGCATGTGGTAAGAATGGAATAATGACAACTAGTGCCAACGCAGGATGTAAATGAGCATTATGTAAGCCAACCCAGCTTAAAACTCCTCCAAAAAGCAGATAGTACCAATAATTTTTTATATTTGCTTTTCTAAAAATAAAGGCAAAAACCATTCCAGCTAATGTAGCTAACAACCAGATTGGCTGAACTGGATGTAGTGGATCTGGATAAAAGACAGCTATGATAACAAGACCAATTGCATCATCTGCTATTGCTAGTAATAGTAAGAAGGATACAGCAGGATGCTTTTCTCCAAATATAAATCGTGCTACTAACCAAGCTAATGCAATATCTGTAGCAGTTGGAATTCCCCAACCCTTTGCAAAAGCTGGTTCTCCAATTAAAGTGTTTAATAGAAGATACACAGCAATTGGTCCTACTACTCCACCAAGTGTAGCCATTAACGGATTAACGGCTTTTTTTAATGGATTTAAGTCTCCACCTGGCATTAAGCTTTGTGTAATCTCAACCGCAGCTATAGCAAAGAAGAAAACCATAAAAATATCATTAACAAAAAAATGGAAGCTCATTCCTTTAATCAAATTGCTATGAATAAATTCATGATAGCTATGATGATCGATATTCGCCCAAAACAGTGCAACAAAAACCCCTGTTATTAAAGGGATAGAAAATTCCCTTAATAAATTGAATGTTTTTCTCATGACACTCCCCCTAATAAATGTAATGCGATTCTTTAGTTGTGAGAATCTTTTCATTCCCTTTCTTTTCTCTTTTCCCTTCACTTACATCCATGAAAATTGTACCCTACACAAATAAGCTATGTCAATTTAAGATGTTGAACGATTATTCATTTTGTCCCCTAAAAATTTACTCATGAAAATTTCATCCACATAATCACCTCGAAGGATATACTGTTTTTTTCGATTTCCCTCTACTACAAAACCGTACTTTTCATAAAATTGAATTGCTATTGGATTGTTACTAAAAACATCTAAGCAAATTTTTTCAACACCTTGATCCTTGCTCCACTTAATCCCATATTCCATTATTTTAGAGCCTAATCCTTGCCCTCTGTATTTTTCTGTTATCCACGTTCTTACATTCACAACATGATAATTCATCTCTAAAGCACCTCGACGAAAGATAAGTACTCCTGCTATTTCTCCATCAACATCGACAACAGCATAAAGACTTCCTTCTCTTTTTATCCTTTTTATCTCTCTTCTTTCATCCTCCACATCATTTAAACTTTCTGGTTCTTCCTCAAGATAATTCTCATCCCTAATCATTTTCTCCATTTTATGAATAATCTGCTTCGCATCTTCTTCTCTAGCAAAACGAATCACTCCCACTGTTCCATTCTTTAATGTAATTTCATTTGGTTCGCTTTTAACATACTGTTCCTCTACGCCTTTCATAAACTCCTTCCTTTCTGAAATAACTTCATAGATTATACAAGCATACAAAAATCCACTATAATGATTCGTAACTATTCTTTCCCAAAAAAAATATTTCATTTTATTAATTGGAGTGATAGACATGGAGCAAAAATTTTATGTAACCTGCTTAATTGTACAAAATGAGAACATTTTAATGTTACAAAAAGAAAAAGGACGTCATCTAGGGGCATGGGTTTTCCCAGGTGGAGAATTGAAGGATGATGAAAGCCCCTTAGATGCAATAAAAAGAGAAGTAATAAGAGAAACAGGTTATATGTTAGAGAAAGTTGAATTACGTGGTATTACCAGTTTTCTTATGCAAGAAACCCCTCATAACGAGGTGTTATTCAGAACAAACCTTTATGTATTTTACAGCGAAGATATAAAAGGAGAATTGATTCAATCTAATAGAGGAAGCTTACATTGGATACCTCTAAAAGAAATATGGGCCCGTCAAGTAGGGCGTAATGATCCATTATTTATCCCTCCTATGTTAGAAAAAAAAGGAGTAACCTTTGCGACTTTTTATCATGATAAAAATAAAAAGCTCAACAATTATCGAATAGAGTGATTAAAAAGGTATATTTACAAATAATAAACTAGACTATATAATAAAAAACGAATATGAAATAAGCTATAACTTCATAACGTTTTCCGAGCATATTGATCTAAGGCAGTAAAGCTATGATTAATAGTGCCGTTTAGGGTATAGAAGGAAACAACTATGCCTCCCGTCTTTGGAAAGGAAAGCATGGTAAGGTATAAGATATGTTAAGCCAACCCTCTGTTTTCCCATGAACAGAAGTTGGCTTTTTTCGTATTCAAATAGTTTATACATAGGGAGAGATAAAAAATGAAAAAGCATTTATGGTTAATCAGTATGATCTTAATCTTCGCCATGATGACAACAGCATGTGGAAATGAGCCAGTTAGTGAGACCGAACCAGGAAAGACAATCGAAATAACGGTTTCTGCCGCTGCTAGCTTAACTGACGCATTAACAGAAATGAAAGCACAATATGAAAAGGAGAATCCTACCATCGTGCTTACTTTTAACTTTGCAAGCTCAGGCAAATTAGCACAGCAAATTGAACAAGGTGCTCCAGTTGATGTTTATATATCTGCAAACCAAAAATATATGGACCAGCTTGAAGAAAAGAATTTTATTAATTCTAATACACGAAAAGATATTACAGCAAATAAATTAGTTCTTATAACAAATAAAGAAAACACATCAAATGTAACTTCCTTTGAAGAATTAAGTTCAAGTACAGTAAATCAAATTTCAATTGGTGACCCAGAAAGCGTTCCAGCAGGAAAATATGCTAAGGAAGCCTTAACATCTCTTCAGCTTTGGGATAGCTTACAAGATCAATTGGTATTAGCAAAGGATGTTCGTCAGGTACTAGCTTATGCTGAATCTGGAAATGTTGATTTCGGTATTGTATATTCCAGTGACGCACTAATCTCTGATAAAGTTAAAGTAGTTGCAGAAGCTAAGTCAGAATGGCATAAAGCAATTGTATATCCTGGAGCTGTTCTTGCTAGCACGAATCACCCTGATGCAGCACAAAGCTTTTTAGATTATTTATCCAGTGAAGCAGGAAAAGGGACTTTACGCAAATATGGATTTCAATAAGGATTTTACACCATTACTCTTATCTCTAAAGGTAGCAGGGATAGCAACTATTATTGTATTTATTACAGGAATGATGCTTGCGCGTCTATTTACAAAAAGGAATTTTTGGGGGAAGAACGCTTTTGAAGCGTTGTTCCTCTTACCTCTTGTATTACCTCCAACTGTTGTCGGCTTTGGGTTACTTATTCTATTTGGCAAAAACGGAATCATCGGGCGTTTACTACTAGATTGGTTTGATTTTCAAGTTATCTTCACCTGGATTGGGGCAGTAATTGCTTCTACTGTTGTATCTTTTCCTCTAATGTATCAAAGTGCTCAAGCAGCTTTTTCTACCATTGATCAAAAGCTCGAGCATGCGGCACTTACAATGGGAGCATCCAGATGGCGCGTTTTTTGGACCATTTCCTTTCCTTTAGCATGGCCAGGGCTTCTCTCTGGATTAATTCTTAGCTTTGCAAGAGCTTTAGGAGAATTTGGTGCCACATTAATGCTTGCAGGTTATATTCCTGGTAGAACAAATACCATTCCTATGGCAATATATTTCGCTGTAGAAGCTGGACATATGAATACCGCATCCTTTTGGGTTATATTTATCGTCTTAATAGGCTTTAGTACCATCCTTTGGTTAAATTGGTGGAGCAGAAATAATTTTCGTCGATATGCTCAAGAGAGTAAAACTGATAAGAGGTGATGATGATGCTACATATATCTGTTGAGAAAAAACTCTCTCATTTTCAATTAAAGGTAGATTTTAAGATTTTAGACGAAATTGTTGTTCTATTTGGTCCTTCAGGCTCTGGAAAAACAACCATATTAAACATGATTGCAGGTATCACTCACCCTGATAGTGGTACAATCACATTAAATCAACTCCCCTTATACCTCCAGAAAGCAAAGCCTGTCCCTATTCAAAAAAGAAATATTGGTTACCTTTTTCAAGACTATGCCTTATTTCCACATATGACGGTAGAAAAAAATATTATATATGGGATTAAAGATAAGAGGGGAGCCATTGAATCTCCCCTTATTCAGCAGCTATTACAGGTTATGGGAATTACTCATCTCCTTCAAAAATACCCTGGTCAAATATCTGGTGGCGAGAAACAAAGGGTTGCTTTAGCAAGAGCATTGGCAACAGAACCAAAATTACTTTTGCTTGACGAAGCTTTCTCAGCATTAGATCAAAAGACTCGTTCGGAATGTCATGATGAACTTATACGTCTTTATCAAATATGGAATATACCAGTTATTCTTGTTACCCATGACCTTGAGGAAGCAAAAAAACTAGGAAGTCGCATACTATTTATGGAAAAAGGAAAAGTGATCGATGAATTAATAAATAAACAGCATGTTGAACTCTATCAATCAAACATTTTATAAAAGAGGAGTTACATATGAATAATAGAAAATCTTCTTTACTTGCCATTCTTACAGGTGCTCCTATTGGTACCTTAGGAGGATTAATTGGTTTGGGTGGGGCAGAATTTAGACTTCCCTTATTAGTAGGCTTATTTAAATTTTCTGCTCGACAAGCAGTAGCTTTAAATTTAGCTGTGAGCTTAGTCACTGTATTATCATCCTTACTATTTAGATTGCCTCACATCTCCATGCATCGTTTATTTATGCTATATCCTATTATATTAGCAATGATGCTCTCTTCTATGCTTGGAGCATATATCGGGGCATCTTTTTCGAAATATCTCTCTGAAAAGCTATTAGAAAGAGCAATCCTTCTGTTA
>JAENYW010000114.1 GCA_016841555.1 Tepidibacillus decaturensis | reverse complement strand
AAAGAAAAAAGTAGGTATCCTTTTGATTATGCGCTTGTTGAATACATTGATGGGCAAAAGTCAGACTTTTACTTCAATGAAATAGATAAAAAAGTAACCAGTGAATTATTTAGAAAAATAGGGTATATAGTAGGGGAAATGCATGCTAATATAAGAAGCACATACGGAAAAGTAAATCAAATTGAAAATGGCAAGTGTCATGAATTGCAAATCAAAAACGCAAAATCTGATTTAATTTATATTTCTCAATATTTAGATGACATCCAAACGAATCACAGCCAATTACTAGATAAATTATACGAACTAGAACAAAAAATAGAACCTAGGAATCATTATGGATTTATTCACGGAGAATTGGGTCCTGATCATATTTTAATTGATAAGAATTTTAAACCCTTCTTTATTGATATCGAAGGAGCAGGGTTTTTTGATATTGAACATGAACATAGTTTTTTAGAGTTTCGATTTGGAGAATACTATAAATATTTCAAGAATGATAACTTAGATTTTAATAGGATGTTATTTTATCGTTTACACCACCATATATCGTTAACAGCGGGATTTTTGAAGTTACTGCATAGAGGTTTTCCAAATAAACAGCTAGCAAATGCTGTTATTAATGATCATTCACGCCAAGCATTAAGTTTTATTAATCCTTGAATTCCGTTGGGTCGACGTCCTGTCTTTATTCGAAGAAGTGGAGCTGACCCATCACATAACAACGTATCACCACTGCGTCGATAGCAAAGAAGTAACTCAGTTTGAAGTACGCCTTGATCGCTTGAAGAATATGAAGACAGCTCGGAGAAGTAGAATCACCTTAGCAAGGAAGCATAGGTAGCGACACACACCTTTGTTACCCAAGCCAGCTTGCCTTCGTTATGAAAAACATTTCTAGACTCAGTCTACGCTTGTAAGATCAGGGGCGCCAGGGATACAAAACGTTAGTACGCCAAGCGAAGATTGGTTCTTCTTGCAAGGTGAAAGTCCTTGTGGGGCAAGGTCTAATCAATCACCCCTATAGCGTGTTGCGCCGACACAGGTAACTGCTAGGTGAAGTGTACACAGAGAACCATATAGGCCATAGGGGAGACCGTATTTTCAGCCACGCAAATCGTAGTCTGGAAACAGACAAAGAACAGATGACAACGTTGTTAACGGAACGGAAGTCCAAACAAAGAAATCGCTAAAGGTGAGATTTCGGAGGGTCTGTCGGGTCCAAGCACGTGGCATGTATGGAGAGAGGAATCAGGAACTTGGGAGACCCAATAGGTTCCAAGCATCAAACAGATGAATTGGTAGACCTATCCAATCGAAAAAGAGGACGGTCAAAGACTTATAACACCAAGAAAGCTATTTAAAGATAATAGCAGATTACGGAAGGGAATATTTTCGAGGAGCCCAGTACGGTAATTCCGCATGCTGGGATCTGTGAGGGGTGCGGCGCCGGGCAACCGGCGTGTCTACCTTGACGGTGAAATCAGCCCACTGTTTTTGTGGTTTCTAGAAAGGGGAGTTAAGATGTGAGGTTTGATAGAAAGCAATATAGATTAATGTTACTAATACTAGGTGTTGTATTTATTTTTTGGATGCTGTTCTTAATTTTAAGAAGTAGAGAATGTATAAATATAGAGCATCAGTATAAAGAAGCCCAAAATATGATTGTACAATTTGAGAAGCAGATAGATAACTTGAATAATCAATTAAAGCAATATGATAGTGGAGTAAAAACATCTTATGATAACTTACCTCCAACTATAAAAGAAATAAATTTTTATGATGTTAGTGATAATGATATATTGAAAAGTGGATGGGTGTCAGTCCCTGAAAATGGTAAAGTAAAGATTAATTTTCAGATAGAAGGAGACGCTACGAATTTGAATATGTATATTGCACCAACTGGGACTGAGACATATTTGTTACAAGAAATAATTGATACAGTTTATATACTACCAGATCAAAGTAATGTAGAGTATATATGGGAAGTACCGAATGGAACTTTAGGGCATTTTTGGGTTATAGTGTATAATGGAGATGTAGCAAGAGAATCGGAGACTTATAATATCTATTATGAATAAGAATTACACAAGACATCCGTGGTCTGACTTCACCTAATAGAGTGTTTATGTTCGCTACGCACATTCACTTTCTCCGGGGAAAAGCTTTGAGGGTCAAAGTGAACGTCGTAAACACCCGAAACGTTAGAGGAAAGAAACCACTCGGTTTTGAGTCAGGAGAGAAGTAGGTATGAAGAAATATGTAGTATTATTAATGGCGATAATTGGGGTTTTTGTCATATTGATTGGTATGTCAAATTTCCTTTCAACAAATATCACTAGGGAAAACGAAATCATCAAGGGTATTACTGAATACCATAAGGCAAGTGGAGATATAAGAATATTAAAAACTAAGAAGGATGATGACGAATTTTTCGTAGTATATGAATCTGATAAAAGACCGATAGCCCTTTGTATATTCGAAGAGAATTTTTTTTCGTTTGGGAGATATTATTTTCCGTCTGGTGGTTCATATGGAGGTCTACGAGATTCATTTGTGTTTTCGGAAGGCACTGGAACTGGTCATGACGCACTTAGTGTAGCGTATGGTTATGTAGATGAACTTGATGATTTTCATTATGAAGTGATAATTGACGATCAAGTAATGCAGATTAAAAAAGATAGTAATGACGTTATCTTTTTGGATGTTTACAGACACACCTTTGATGATGGAAGAATGATATCAATTATCTATTGATTAAGTCGCGGTTCCATTACGGAAGGGAGTATTCTGGAGGAGCCCGGTGCGGTAGTTCCGCACGCCGGGATCTGGTGTGCCACGAAAGGCACAAAGGTGATGGAGGTAGGTCCTCCGATGGGGATTGTACAGGCAAACCCATCAAACAGCCCTATGCTGCTGTAGTCAAAAGCTATGGTAGTGAGCAACTAGGGAAAAGGCTGTACAAAACAGTCATGTAGGATATACGAAGATGAACGAAAGTGAATCACTGACGAAGTATCGATAGCGTGAGTTCTGTCAAAACCTGTCTTTCAGATCTGGACGGGGACAAAAATAGCGGAAAACCTGAAAATTGCTGGCTATTTGGCAGACGGTATTAAGGTGACATGAGCGTATATTAGGCACTTTTGTGAAACGTGGGAACCTGTACCATAATGCAAATCGAAAAAGCACAAGCCACAGAAAGGTGAGGCTGAAAGTAGAGAAGTATGGTACAGGGGCGGAGACATTCGTAGTAGTGATGAAAGTGCTGTAATGGCAGTGGAGCGAAGGGGTGTCGTCATTCAGCTTGAAACTGATAACAACTGGAAACAGGAGGATTTGATGAAAGAGAGCAAACCATATAACATTTCAAAACAGGCAGTGTTAGAAGCCTACAAATTGGTAAAAGCCAATAAAGGAAGCGCTGGAATTGATGGAGTAGACTTTGATAAGTTTGAGGAACACCTTAAAAACAATCTTTACAAAGTATGGAATAGGATGAGTTCAGGAAGCTATTTTCCATCTCCTGTAATGGCGGTAGAAATACCCAAAAAGTCAGGAGGTACAAGGAGATTAGGAATACCTACAATAGCGGATAGAATAGCTCAGATGGTCGTAAAGATGTATGTCGAGCCAAATGTTGAACCGATATTCCATAAAGATTCATATGGATATCGACCTAACAAATCAGCAATTGATGCAGTAGGACAGACACGGAAAAGATGTTGGAAATATGATTATGTCATAGAATTCGATATCCGAGGATTGTTCGATAATATTGACCATGAGTTGCTGATGAAAGTGGTTGAGAAGCATGTTAAAGAAAAGTGGATACGGTTATATATAGAAAGATGGCTAGAAGCACCCTTTGCGTTAAATGATGGAACAGAGATTGAAAGAATGGCAGGGACTCCTCAAGGAGGAGTTATCAGTCCACTACTAGCTAATATGTTTATGCATTATGCATTTGATATTTGGATGGATAGAAGTTTTCCGTATGCTCCGTTCGAACGTTACGCTGATGATGCGGTTATACACTGTAGGACAGAAACTGAAGCTGAGAAGATTTTAAAGGCTTTAGATGAAAGAATGAGAATCTGTAAGCTAGAACTACATCCTCAAAAGACTAAAATTGTATATTGTAAAGATAAAGACAGGACAAAAGAATACTCAAACGTAGAATTTGATTTTCTAGGATACACATTTAAAGGATTATTCATTAAAAACAGAACAGGAAAATTGGGAACTAACTTTATTGCATCTGCTAGCAAGAAATCGAACCAACTGTTTCGAGATAAGATAAAAGCATTAGAAATTCACAAGAAAACAGGGTGTAAGATTGATATGATAGCAGAAAACATAAATCCTATCGTAAGAGGATGGATAAATTATTTTGGAAGGTATAATGTACAAGCAATTAAGTATTCTTTAGATTGTGTAGAAAGAAGATTAGTAAGATGGGCAATGTGTAAATTTAAAAGGTTTCGTGGACATAGAAGGATGGCTGAAAAATGGTTATCTGAAGTAAGAAAAAGAGTACCTAATTTATTTGCACATTGGAAGTACAGAAATGGGAATGTTGTAATGAGTTGAATGATAAGAGCCGGATGAAGGGAGACTTTCAAGTCCGGTTCCGTGAGAAGCTTGGGGTGAAATCCTCCTTGCTTACTCGACTGAGGGGTTCGCCGGGCAACCGGCGTATCTACCTTGACTAAGAAATGTGGCGAATAAATTCAGTTATTCATGAATGAAAAAACTTATCTAAAAATTTAATTGCTTGTTATCTTTTATATTGAATTATAATATTTACAAAATTAAATTAGTATTTTTATTTGCGATACTATAGGTAATCATTGAAGGATAATCTATATTCTTTAAGGGGGAGAAAAGTAATGATTGAAGAAAAACTAATAATGAAAGTTTTAAAAGAAAAATTTGGAGTTTGCAGATTAGATAATACTGCTTTAATCCCTGATTGGTCAAGAAATAATGAATTCTTTTCAATAACAAAAACATCTGACGAATTATCAATTGTATGCTCTCAAAATAACATTCCAAATGATATTAAATTTGAAAAAGATTGGAGAATATTGAAGGTTGAGGGGCCATTAGATTTTTCATTAATCGGGATTCTTGCTTCAATTAGTTCTACATTATCAGAAAAAGGTATAAGTATATTTGCAATTTCAACATATGATACGGATTATATTATGGTTAAAGAAACAGATCTAGAAGGAGCAGTAGGTGCACTGTCATACAAAGGGCATAAAATTATAAATCAATAAAGATGTCTTATACTACATAAAAGTAGCTATAAATGTAATGCTCCCCAAAAAAAGAGGCAAGAACAAAAGCTATTCCATTTCCAAAAAGCATTCAATGGATGGGTGAAAAGAGAACACCTGCTGCCAAGTACCATCACACTCAGGACAAATCGTAATATCGATGCCCTTCACCTTCGGTTTAATCGGTGAACGGGTAAGACGTAAACAAGTATATAGCTTCGTTTTCCGATTACAATGACTTAAAAAGCCATAAAACCTTATCTTCTAAAAACCAGATGGAAGAACATGTAGCATAAACCTACGCATAAACTCCATCGCATCAAGGGTTAGTAATTTACCCTTATTATCCCTTTAATCTCGGTATCGGAAAGTAATAGAATTCTCATTCATAGAAACCAAACGGTTACTATAAATCGCCGTCTTATGGGTATAACGACTTGAATATTGCACTATAATTATAGGAAACCTTCGAAGTATGACATCTATCACATACATGAACATGTCTACCTAAAGCAGCAGTACGACAGGACAAAATATCCTTAATAGCTTTTATACCTTGATAATGGAGAGTATTTGTTTCTGTAAAGGAATGAGAATAACGAGCAAAAATATCTTGTAACTCAATAGTGCGTGTAGAGATTGGTTTTTCATTTACTATTTTCATTGATTGAATATAATCTTGCATAAGTCACACACCTTCCCATACTATTTTTCTTTGAGAATAAAGGGATATGTGACAAAATAGTAGAATAAATAAATGGAAAATGTAAAAAACGGAATAGTTTTTTTAAAGCCACTGCGGTAGCGGTTTAGTTCAACAAGATATCCCCGCTGCGGGCTAGCGCCCTTGGTCGCTTGAAGAATATGAAGAAAACTCGGAGAAGTAAATTCACCTTAGCAATGAAGCATATTCAGCGACACACTCCCTTCGCTAACCAAAGCGGCATTTCCTAGCTTAAGATAAGAGCTATCTAAAGCTCGGAAACGCCTGTAAGCTCAAGGGTGTCGGGGATACGAGAACATTAGCTGAAATCGGCCTTACATTGAGTCGTTTACATAAATTGGTTGAGTAACAGGAGTGAAATAATGAAGACAAAATTGATTATTATTGAAGGTTTACCCGGTTCCGGAAAGTCGACCATTGCACAATTAGTATATGATATACTTATTGAAATCGGTGAGGAAACTCAAGTATTTTTGGAAGGTAACCTTGATCACCCTGCTGATTATGATGGTGTTTCGTTTTATAAAAAAGAAGACTTTAATAAATTGTTATCCGAGAATGGGAAATTTAAAGGATTATTAAATGATCGAGTGATAAAGCAAGGAAATGATTACTTTATCCCCTATCGAAAAATGAAGAATGAATATGGTTCAGCTTTCCCAGATGAATTACTCAACACGATATTCAAAAAAGATATATACGAATTGCCGTTAGATCAAAACAGAGAACTTATTATTGATAAATGGAAGAAATTTAATGAAGATGCACTTCATCATGATACTACTTATATTTTTGAATGTAGTTTTATTCAGAATCCAGTAACAATAGGTATGGTAAAAAACAATAGTTCAAAGGAAACTATCATAAATTATGTATTACAGTTGGAGGATATAGTAAAAGATTTGAACCCTTTATTAATTTATATTGACCAAAAAGATCTCAAATATGTCTTTAATAAAGCTATCAGGGAAAGATCAAAAGAATGGTCGGAAGGATTTATTGATTATTATACGACTCAAGGGTATGGAAAAGCTAATAATTTTCATGGAATTGAAGGGTCTATTCAAGTCCTAGAAGCAAGGAAAAAGGTAGAAATGGAAATATTCAAGATGTTAAAAATAGAGAAGAAAAGGATTGATAATTCTCTATTTAATCTAAACAAGTGTAAAGTAGAGTTAAGAAATATTTTAAAAGAATATTTTATATAATTCTCCTATGAAGTATATTCATAGATGTTGTAAGTCCGACGTCAGCTAACAAAATATTCACACTACTCATACCCTTGGTTGCGGAAGCATTAGACATGAAGTAATTCAGGAAGTTTATCATGGTGAGACTGCCGCAACACATCCCCTTCGCTAACCGAGGCGGCATGCGCTGACATCCTATATCAATATATTAACACGGCGTCGAACAAAGAAGCAGACTCACATAGATGTACTCCTTGGTCGCCCGAAGTAATGTTACAGAGAAGAGGAAGATTGAAAGCATAACCAGTCGACACACCCTTTCGCTAACCGAGGCAGCTTACCCAAGACTAACCAAGTCGGTTTGTCGAGCTTAAGATAAGAGCTATCTAAAGCTCGACTGCGCTTGTAAGCTCAAGGGTGTCGGTGATACAGAACCGTTATAGGACAGAACGAAGATATAATTTTTTAAAAACATTAAAACATTTATCTAAACGATCTTTATCGGGTTAAGACCCCCGCTTCTATAAGCGGGAAATAAATCAGGTGGGGTAGACTCCCCATCTGATTCCCCGATGTTCAGCTAGCTGAACGAGTTCACTATAAGGGGTGTAAGGAATATATATGATTAATAAAAAACAAAAACCTATTATTATAGTTTTAATATCAATATTGATTACAGTTTCTATATTTATTTATTATACAGTTGTCATAAACGATACTAGTGATTTAGCGGTAGACTTGTCTGACATTGAACAAATGAATATTGGTTCTGAAATGCCACAATTGTTATATGCTGATAAAAACTCAGCGGTTTTGCAGGGTACATTCGGATTAGTGGTATTCAATATAAATGATTCGATAGTTACTAATCGAATTTCATATAAGCAACTTAAGTCATATGGTATTTCAATGCTATACGCAGTTGTATCTCAGGATGCTACCACGATCTATGTTGGAAATGATGATATGAACGGTGGGCTCAACTTTACTCATAAATATAATATCAAAAGCAGAGCAATGAAAAAAATACTACAACAGCCGATTAACGTGGTTACCCCTACCCGAATAAAAACACCAGGATATAATGAAGAATACGATGAGTATTTTGATTTTCAATATCTTATAAATAACACAATTGTAGAGTTGGATGATTCGTTTATCTATCTGAGAGCGACTTCAGATTGGAGCATGAAAAGCTTACAACTTGTTATTTGCCAATATGCAGATGGTACAAGTGAAATTTATAACGTGTTTTGATATATTATTACAATCATCTAGAATATTGTTAAGAACAAAAAATTATTATGTTTAGATCCCCTCTACATAATTAATAGAAGACGTCACTACTTCCTATAAAAATATCCCCGAGGCGGGCTAACGCTCTTGGTCGCTCGAAGAATATGAAGACAGCTCGAAGAAGTAAATTCACCTTAGCAATGAAGGATAGTCAGCGACACATCCCATTCCTAACCGAGTCGGTCGTTGCATTAGCCTGCCAAGTCTGGCAAGGCATTAGCAAGGGGTTCGCCGGGCAACCGACGTATCTACCTTGACTAAGACATTGTGCGCTATGATTTGTATGAGATATAAGTACTTATAATTTTATTATGGAAGGATGCTCTATAATGAATATTATACATAAGGATATTTGTGATTTGATTAATGAGTTTAGGATAGAATTAGAAATGATATTGAACAAAAAGTTTTTTGGTTTATATCTATATAATTCGGTTGCAATGGGGAATTTTGAACCTGAATCTAGTGATATAGATTTTATCGTTATTCTGAATGATAGACTTATTGATTCAGAATTTGATCGTATTTTCACTTTGCATAAACACTTAGGTAGCAATTATACATATGGTTTTAAATTAGATGGAATGTATTTGCAACAAGAAATGATAGGAAAGTTGAATAATGAAATAGAGCCATATCCATTTGTTACAGATTCAAACTTATCAAAAGAGGGATACTTTGAT
>JAENYW010000113.1 GCA_016841555.1 Tepidibacillus decaturensis | reverse complement strand
GTTATTCCTACTGATGTTGGCGTATAGGAGTAATTCACATTGGCTCCAACCGCAGCCGCCCCGTTAATTGAAACTTTATAGGTTAGTGGGTCACTGTCAGCATCCTCAAAAATCGTCGAAAGATCTAGGGTGTATGCATTGTTCACTGTGACATTAGCTGATGCGGATGCCGGTACTTCTGTCTTGCGGTTGGGCACGTTGTTTGGCTTTGCTCCCAACGTAAAATCAACCGTATAGGTTTCTTTCGTCGTGTTATCCTCTGCGGTCACCTTTACAGTAGCACTGCCGGGCAGGCTTACAGCCTGTGTGATGCTTACAGCGGCTTTTGAATCATTGGCTGTTGCTCCGACTGTTGCCGTGGCACTGCCAGGTTGAGTACCATAAGGCAGCACTATATTATAGGTATCGGTACTGGCAACAAAACCACTCACTGTATTACCACCTACCGTCAAATCACTCAAGGAGGCATCGTTTCCGGGTAAATAATTGTTCACAACGTTTACCGTCAAGCTAACAGTAACTCCAGTGTCAAAGGTAATCTCAAACTCTACCGTATCTCCTTCAGAAAAGCCTTGAGCAGACAGATAATCATCTTTTATTGTCAGATCATTTCCGCTAACGGTATAGTCAACGTCTAGTGTCAAATTTTCTGAGCCGTACACGACATCAGTAACCGAAACAGCGCTGTTCCATGTGATGGTTGTGCTTACATCACTGGGGCTATTCAAATCATAGCTAACGCTGATTGGGCTAATAGTAGGAGGCGTCGTATCAGTGATGGTGATGGTCAGATTGGCATTATCACCATGGTCAAAAACCACAGACAACATTAACTCTCCTGTTGACTGAGTTGCGAGATATGCTTTATCAATGAGCAATGTGTTACCGCTTATACTGTAATTTCCTGCCCCGATTGATATACCACCCAGCTGAACGTCATTCACTTGAGTAGCATCGTTCCAAGTTATGTTGGTACTTATATCGGCCTGATTCACAGGGTATTTATCAAAATTACTGTTAGTCGGACTAATTGTGGCACTTACAACCTCCGCAACACTAAAATTGACGGTATAGGTTAACTTTGTAGTACCATCCTCTGCAGTCACCTCTACAGTGGCACTGCCAGGCAGGCTTACAGCCTGTGTGATGCTTATGGAAGCTTTTGAATCATTTGCCGTAGAGTTGACTGTTGCCGCTGGACTACTAGGTTGAGTACCATAAAGCAACTCCACATTATAGGTATAGGTACTGGCATCAAAACCGCTTACCGTATTACCACCTACCGCCAAATCAATCAAGGAGGCATCTGTTCCTGCTATATAATTGTTCACAACATTTACCGTTAAATTGACAGTAACCCCATTGTCAAATGCAATCCCGAAAACTGCCGTAGCTCCTTCAGAAAATCCTTGAGCAGACAGATAACTACTTTTTATTGTTAGCTCGTTTCCGCTAACGGTATAGTCAACGTCTAGTGTCAAATTTTCTGAGCCGTACACGACATCAGTAACCGAAACAGCGCTGTTCCATGTGATGGTTGTGCTTACATCACTGGGGCTATTCAAATCATAGCTAACGCTGATTGGGCTGATAGTGGGAGGCGTCTCAATAATGGTTATGGTATACGTATCCGTCTGCTTATCTACGGTATAGGTACCTGTTTTATCCACGTAACCTGATTTAGTGATTAGATAATTATAGTTACCTCCTGCCAAGGAAAAAACAGCATTTCCCTCTGCATTAGTGGTTTTGGTTTCGGTTCCTATTGTGACATCGGCACCTTCAATAGGATTACTACCATCGGTTACATTAAAGGTTACATTTGCTTTAAGCTCAAAACTCCATTCAAGTATGTTGGAAATATTTCCATATGTGTCCTCATTCACGAGGTAAATTTTATAACTATTAGGTACAAAGCCGGAAATATCGGTTGTAACCGTTACACTTCCCCCTGAATAATCTTTTTGGTAAGAGTAAGAAACTGGATTGCCCGAGGCGTCCTGCCCTGCTGCCACCTGTTCTTTGGAAGGCTTACTCTCTCCTGTCGGCAGAAAGATATACTTAAAAGTTCCCGCCTCATTAAAACTAACGCTCATGGATGCAGTCCCGCCTGATATGGTGACCCCCGAATAGCTCGTCCAAGATGGAGGCGTTTGATCGATCAGCGTACTAAAGTCTTTACTTTCTAGCACTGATACATTCCCTGTAGCATCGACTCCCACTACGTAAGCTTTATAATCCAAAGAATGTTGAAGACTTCCGACACCTGCTGTAAATGCCGTACCACTGCCTTTAACTGAGCTGCTGCTTGCTATAATCTCTCCCTGCGTAGGAGCAGCTGGATCACTAGAAGGTTTAACCAAAACGTAAATATCAGCAGCCTCGTCAGATGTCACAGGAATGCTTGCTGAAAAGTCCGAAGGAGTAATCTCTCCGATCGTAAGTATTGGAGCTGTCGCATCGGTTGGGTCTACACCAGACTTAGCTAAAACAGTAAAATCTTTTTTTGCACCCGAAGCCATTTGTGCTGTTATCGTCACGTTGGTGTCGCTAGCTGGACTTGTAAATGTCACCGTACCGCCGGAAAATGCAAGTATCCCGCTAGGAATAGCACTCCATGTAATTCCGCTAATATTTGGTACCGTAAAATCATGTCTCACGTTTGCTGTTGTGTCACTTAGTTCAGGAATGCCCACATTTTCATAGAGAAAAAGAGGAATTGTACTTACCTTTGAGTTATCACTACTATTAAAAGCACGAAGCTGCGGGTATAAATCCTCCTCAGCCAACCATATGTTTGTACCGTCCCAGCTTGCAGGCAAGGCAGCTGTACCTGTCATCTCTGAGGTTAATTTCCCCGTTACTCCAGCAAAGTCTTTTCCTGCACTGCTGAACCCATAGCCTATCCCAGCAGCCTGAGTATCAAACAGGCAGTCAGTCATACTGATTTTACTAGTTGTATTGACATTGACATGACCGACGAAAGCACCCATACGGGTTCTTTCTATTTTGGCAGTTTTTACACTGGATGCGGAATAGGAGTTATCTATTGATAACTTTACATTGGTTCCTCCAAAATGTTCAATACGTCCCATTAATCCTCCGATATATCTTGTATAGTCCTCGTTATTTGTACTGGTAAGAGAGAGATTGCAGGCAGAATAGCAATTGTTTACTGTCATTGGAGAGTAACTTGCGTTAATTAAGCTGGTAGATCCAAAAAGTCCTCCAATAATGCTACTATTAGCGTTTGAAGTAATATTTCCGGTTGAAAAGCAATTTTCAAAAACAGCGTTCTTATTATTTCCGTCAATACCGATATAAGCCGCAATAGCCCCACCTCTGGTCACTAATCCTCCGATGTTTACATCAACAATGCCCAGATTACTTATTGCGACATTGCCCGAATTAATATTAATCCATCCGAACAATCCCGCTTCTTGGTAAGAATCAGCATACTGAGTAAGATTTTTTATAACATGGCCGTTACCGTCAAAATTACCGGAAAATCTGTGTGAATTAGTCCCTATGGACACCCATTCCTTGCCCGCAAGATCAAGATCTGCGTCAAGCATGATGAACTTTCCATCAAAGTTTGTCCCACTATTAACCAGTGAAGCAAGTCCGGCTAATTCTTCAGGCGTATCAATGATGTATGGATCAGTTGATGACGCCCCCCCTGTAGCATGCCAGTTAATATCCGCACTGTCCAGCCAGCTTACAGTTGGCCAAGATGCCCCTACTGTAGCTGGTGGTATCATGTTAAATAACATAAGCAAACTTAATATAATCATTATGATTCTCTTTTTTACTCTCACTTATAACTACCTCCTTAATCATTAAAATATTTTTCCGTATTGTAGTATGATTGTGCCTTTACCGCCATACTTTTGGGAATTCCCCCTCTGCCGCTATGCAGTACATCATGTTCTCCGGTGATTTTTTCTTTAGATCAGGCAATTTGAATTTCTGTTTGCCGTCGCCACCGAATTTTGTACCAATCAGCATGAAGAGCTTTGGATATTCGGCAATATATAAAATCTGACCCTCACAGGCTAACCAGCCGGCAGGTATTTTTTCGTACGGGAAAAGCCGTACTTCTCCTAATAACGCATTCATCACCGACCTCCTCCAATCTTATTCAGGTCTTATTGTATAAATTCAGGTTTTTTTGTCCTCCACCAAAAGGTTGATTTTTTGAAAAAAAAAAAATAAACCTGCTTTTTAAACAGGTTTATTTTGATTGTTGAAAAAGTCTATAATCTCCAGGCTTTTGAAAAATTCGAAGTTCAAGGCGCGCTGAAAGCGAGTAGCGGAGCTTACTTCGGGTAAGTGAGCATGCTCGCTTGAAAGCAGTAACGCAGAAATTCGGAGATTTTCAACAGCCTGGAGATTATACTAAGCTTAATGTCTTTGCTTTTATTACTGCTTGTACCCTGCTGTTGACCTCCAGTTTTCCATATAAGTTCAGGGTATGTGTCTTTACCGTACTTAAAGAAATATGGAGCTTTTCTCCAATCTCCTTGTTGGACATCCCTGTTGCCATACAGCGGAGCACTTCTGTTTCCCGCTCTGTCAGCTGGTCTTTCACTACATTACTTATAAATGCTTTAATGTTATTTTCGGGTTCCTTCTCCAATGCCTGTTTTGCAACAAGATAAAAGGACAGGCGCTTGATATACTCGACCATCATGGATTTAAACCGATGATCATTTTGACTCTCAAGGTAAATTAAGCCCGCAAAAATATCATTGTATTTTAACGGTAAGCAGATGATTGAGATACTTGCCCTACTCCTGATATAATCATCACTTGCAAAGAAACCCGCTGTAGCCTTTGTATCAATTATCACTTCCTCGTAGGTTCTGCTTGCATAACGGATGATTTTTTTAGGTATATAGTCAACCTGTTCTGGATCAATACCCACCGGGTATCCAGAGGCTGCTCTGCCATCTTGACGTACATATTCCAGTTTCAGTTGATCGTCATTCTCTAGTAGGATTGCACCAAAATCCGCATTTGCTTCTTTGCATATCGTATCAAGAAAATATATAAAGGACGCTTTCAGCTCTAGTACTTCCAGCTCTTTCTGATAATCCTCCAGCCGCTTTTCAAAGATTATTTTCCTTTTCTGATAGATATTCTCAGGTATTTCACCCGCCATACCAGCAGCGGCAACCTTTCTTACTGCAAGATCATTATGAATTTCATACAATCTGCCGATCCGATTTGCGATTTTTTCGGAACCCCACTGGTTAAATAACCGGCAGGCATCCTGAGCGTAGACTTTCGCTATTTTTATATTGCTGCTGTAATAGCCGGCTGCCAGATAACTGCCCAGGGCCTCCAGCAGGAGGTTATGATTCTCTTTCGCATGTTCAATAGCTTCATCAAACAGCCTGGCGACATCATGATTCTGATCCTTCAGGCTCCTGTACAACGCTTCTATAAGCAGATGTTTTCCTCTATGGTTTTCTGGGCTCATCTTTGCCCATATCTTCAGTTTTTTTCTATACTTTCTGAATGTTTTTTCTTCCCACCTAAATCTACTAACCTTTTGTTTCTGCTTTTTCTCCAGACTTAATAGCAAGTAGTAAAATACAAAATCCACCTGTACTAAATAGCCCATGACAGAATCCAACTGCTTAATGGTCTTTTCCGATAAAGCATAGGCTTCCTCTATTTTGCCTTCAAGGTACAATCTTTGAAGCTTCAGCAAATAATAAGTCATACCCTCATTTGTATCCAATTTGCTTATTTCTTCATCATCAATCAATCTATCTTCCAATGAAAAATCCAATGTTGTCAACATACTGACATGATCTTTAAAAATCTTTATCAAGCGCATCAAAACATCATGATTCATTTTTTGTCCGTATTTTTCATGTAACTTAAGAAATTTCTCCAATCCACTAAGAGGCTCACCCATTGAATATTTCATTTCGATCATGGCAGCTATTGTAAACCCGCTGTAGAAAAATTCTCCTGATTCTATTCCTAAGTCAAAGGCTCTTTGCAAATAATTAAAGCTTTCTCTAGCAGAAGATGTCCAATGTTCTACAAAAGTCCCAATAATAAAATAGGTAGTACATTTAAGTGCTTTATCATCAATTAATTCTACCAGATTCAATGAAATTTCTTTAACCTTTTTTGCCTTTTCAAAATCACCCAATACATTAACCAACACTAAACTATATGAAGCATATCCCACAGGTGAATAGAGAGAATTACCGTGTTTTGCAGATAAATTGCTTATTTTAAGAGCTATTAAAGCAAATAAGTTCTCGTTTATCAAACTGGATGAAGCCCCTATATTAGTCAGTATTTCCAGCGTGTCAACGACATTTTTATTATTTATAATAGGAGCATTTTTGATAGATTTAAGTTTGCTGTTTCTAAACAGTCGTTTTCCATACAGGATTTCTTTGACAACCCCAATTTGTAGTTTCTTCGTATCAATACGAAACTCCAGATGCTTCAGGGCCTGAATACCCAAATCAATCACCTTAGCATAATTACCTATATAGGAGTTCAGGATCATATATCGTTTTTTTATTTCCGCCAGATCCTCTTGATTTGACGTATGAGTCAGCATTTCCTCAAAGTGTGCCATTGAAGCATCATATAGTCCGCAGATAAACTCGCATTCAGCTAGTTCAAGCTTTATTTCCAAAGTATGGCTGTAATCTTTGTACCAGCATGAATTGTCCAATAATTCTTCACAGAGTCTGAACAATTTCAGGGCATGCTCAATTGCTGCTGATTGTTTTGCCTTCACCCCGGCAAAGTACAAATCAACAGTCAGTCTATCCTTTTCACCTTCTTTTAAAATTATACTTTTGCAATTCAATAAATGTGCTGTTATAGTAACGGTAAAATATGTCCCCCAACTCTATTTCAACCCGATGCACATTATTTGTAAGCTCATTTTGCATGAACTGCATCCTGGTTCGATAATCTTCCAGGTTATTTCTATAGGCCAATATAATATAAAGCTCTAATTCACTTAAGGTATCGTTGATTGATTTTATGATGTCCCACGACGGTTTATCCACCCATTGGAGGTCATCGATAAATAGGATAAGAGGATACAATTCTTTTGCTGCAAATTTAATAAATATTTGCAAGGATTTTTCTAATCGTATTTTCAATTTTTGATAATCATTAAGTTTAATTTTACTTAGCTTGCCTATAATTCGCTCTGTTTGCGGAACAATGTCTATGATTAAAGCAGCGTCTTTTCCAAGCTCTTTTATAAGCGTCTTCCTAATCCGGTCCAGTTTTTCTTCAGGGAGTGTCAACATGTGATTGGCTATATTCTCAATTATTTGTATGATTGCGATATAAGGTTCTTCATCTTTATACTGTTCAAATTTGCCGTAGACACAGGTGCCGTTTAGCTTTGACAAATCCGCCAGAGCTGTTTTGACCAGAGCCGTTTTGCCAATTCCAATGTCACCTGCAACAATAGTCAGAGCTGATTGACCTTCTAATACGTGGTCAAATTGCATTTTTATAGCTTCAAGTTCTTTGTCTCTTCCTACAACAATATTTTGCAGTTTCATCCTGAGGGTATGCTCATTTTCTTCTAGATAGCGATTTCCTTGCATCATTTCCAATCACTCCCCCTTAGGCTTTAAGGAATATTGCTATTGCTCTATATTATATATTCATACTTTATTTGGTATTAGTTGTAACCATACATCAAATCATAATATTTTTTCAATCATGGGGATAGTTCTTTTGATTAATTAAAAATTTACATCATAAAAAAGCAGATAGACGGATTTTTATATTTCTGCATAAACTACTATCTGCTTTAGATTGCTATTCTATTTTGCGTCTATACCGTTTAACGAAAATTTCTAATGACTTATACGATTTCATCTTTTTTTTCAATAGAAAAATCTTACACTCGAAATAATGAAGCGATTTCCCTTACTCCCCTCGTATGTATGGAATTACTAGAATCATGGCAATGATTGAATGGGAATGAAGAGTAAAAAGAGATTGCAGCTAGCACAGCTAGGCAATCTCTTACTTTGATATCTAACGGTTATAGTCTATTACATATAGGTATGGGATACGAATATCTCCATCATCAGAATTTACGGTAATGTACCCACGTACGTAATCTGGAGTACCCGTTTGTCCACTTGAGTGAACACCACGATTAAGAACACTAACAGTAATTTCTACACTTTGTTTTGAAACTAGTGTTACTTCCTCTTCACTTAACCCTAAATTATCATCACTGTTAATAGTATAAGTTAACTCATGGTCCGTTGGATTTACTAGAGTAAATACCATTTGGTAGTTATGGTTTCCTACAGGACGAACAAGTCCAAAGCTTAAGGAGGATGGGAAAGCCATTCCTGGTGGATTCATCGCTCTACCTAAATCTATTATTCCAGCACCTACCTTAAGTGGATCAGATACATCCGTATTAGGTAAAACACTTCCATCTAAATCATGTGCCGTCCCCATTAGGACTGATTTTACTTCAGCAGGTCCCCAGCCTAATTCGTTCGATTGACTGTATGCTAGGAGAGCCGCTGCTGCACCTGCTACATGTGGTGTAGCCATTGATGTACCTTGATAAAGCTCATAACCTCCACCGACAACCGAAGAGTAGATATTTACACCTGGGGCAGCTAAATCAGGCTTTAATGTGTAGTTTGGTGTTGGTCCCCATGAACTAAAGTTTGCAAGTAAATTTGGAGTTGCTTCAACCCCAGCTGGAGGATATGTAATAGTAACATTTCGATCTCCATTCCAATTTACTAACATATTCCCTTCCTGATTCCCAATCATCACTGCAGGAATCATTGCTCCATCAGTAGACATTGGGATAGGTTCAGATACACCATCCAACTGATATATGATAACTCCTACTGCACCCGCAGCAGCTGCATTATTAATTTTTGTAGTAAATGTACATGCTCCACGCTGGATAACTGCAATCTTTCCTTCTAATGGCTTTCCACTAATTGGAGAACAAGCTAGCTTATCTCCTCCAGCATAATCTGCCCAAATTGCATACTCACCAGATAACTCTTCCTTTACTTCTCCACCTTGAGTACCAGTAGTAGCAAAGGTTCTTCCATCTGAAACAGCTTCCGATTTCAAGAATAATGCAACTGAATGACTATTGGTAGTGGCAGCTACAGTAATAACCTTGTCTGCTGTTCCTGGAGAACCTACT
>JAENYW010000112.1 GCA_016841555.1 Tepidibacillus decaturensis | reverse complement strand
TGATGGGCGGGTGGGTATTTTTTGTGATGGTTCTCCTCATGCTATAACGATCCCTTATTTATTTATAGAGCATTTCCAGACCAGTGAGGATTATTATCTTCGGCCAATTCTCGCATCCATACTTAGAATCATGCGTATTATCAGTTTTTTTATAGCTATTCTATTACCATCGATATATGTTGCTCTCCAGACTTATCATCAGGAAATGATACCGACAATCTTACTAGTAAAAATGGCAAGTACAATGAGTGGCATCCCTTTTCCAGCAGTTGTAGAAACGCTTTTAATGGTTTTCCTGTATGAAGTGCTGAGAGAGTCGGGTGAAAGACTTCCAAAAGTAATCGGTTCTGCCATAAGTATTGTGGGGGCGCTGGTCATCGGACAGGCAGCAGTGGAAGCAGGAATCGTAAGTTCCACCATTGTAATAGTCATTGCAGCATCTGTCATCAGTGGATTCATGACACCCAGTTTGCTCGAACCTATCATTTTATTCAGGGTTATATTCATATTGCTGGGAGGTGTTATGGGACTATTCGGCATCACCTGTGGTATGTTTGCTTTAGTGGTTCATGTAGTATCCCTGCGTTCATTCGGAGTGATATACACTGTACCTATGGCACCTTTAAACATGGTTGAAATGAAAGATACGATAGTCAGATTTCCGCTGGATATGATCAAAAAGAAACCAGCATCCGTCTCTAGAGATAAAAGAAAAGTGAAAGCAGAGAAGCAGAGGTGAAGGATTTTATATGGGATACCACAGGAAAAAAATTGTGCTAGCGTTAATTATTTTTCACATCTTTATTCTTTCGGGATGCTGGGATCGTGAGGAATTGAACACCATGGGGGTTGCAGGGGCATTGGCTGTGGAAGAGAAAGACGGAAATAAGGAACTAGCCTTTGAAATATATAATCCGATCCGTGAGGAGGAGGGAGGAAAGGAAGAATCAGTAAAATTCCATAGAAGCTCTGGGGTTTCTTTTTTTGATGCAATACGAAACATTACGATGAGCTATGACAAAAAAATATTCTTTTCTCATATAAAAGTCATTATTGTGAGTGAGGAAACAGCTAGGGAAGGACTGCTCGGTTTTTTTGATTTCTGGACAAGGCAGCATCAACCCAGATTATCTACCTATATTTTAGTTGCAAAGGATGTTTCGCCCTCTGAAGTATTAAGCAGCAGAGAAGAAATGGAAGACAGCTATGCAGATTACATTATGAGTCTCGTTAAAAATTCTAAGAATTCTGGAAAAACAGTTTCAATAAATATTCTGGATTTTTTAAAGGATTTTTATGGAAAAGAAAAACAGCCTATTGTAGGTACTATACTCATGAAAGAAGAAAAACAGCTAGGAGAGGGAAATAAAACTGGAAACAAGCTATATGCAGAAGGGGCAGCGGTTTTTTCTGGAGACAAATTGATAGGCTTTATTGATGGTCAGGAAGCCAGGGGGCTTAATTTTGTAACTGAAAAAATGGATAGCGGTGTAGTGGTATCACCTTCGCCTGATGAGAAAGGTGAAAATTCGGTAGAAATAATAAATTCGGAAAGCGAGTATGATGTAGATTTTAGTGGAAACGATGTCCGCATAAAAATAAGCATCCGTATTCTTGGTGCGCTTGCAGAGACGAATGCAGGGGTTGACACGAGAGAGCCAGAGATTATCAAAGAAATTGAAAAAAATAATTCACAGGCTGTAAAACTAGAAGTAGAACATGTGATAAAAAAGGCTCAAAAAGAACTAAAAACAGATATTTTTGGTTTAGGTTCTAGTGTGCACAGGCAATACCCAGAAAAATGGGCCAGCATAAAAGATCAATGGAATGAATTTTTTTTAAATGCGAAAATTGAAGTTAATGTAAGCACGGAAATTCCAAGAATTGGATTGATAAATATTCCTGCAGGAATGGAGGAAAGGAAATGATGATAGGAAACGGTGAAAAATTGACATCATTTCAGGTCATAATGCTCGTAGTTACCTGCAGGCTTCTTATCAATTATGCCTTTACACCCGCTTTCAATCTACCTCCTGGCAATCAGGATGCATGGATTATCGACGTGCTGTCGGGTGTATATATTCTTGTCATGTATCTACCAGTACTTTTCCTTTCCAACAGGTTCCGAGGCATTCCTCCTGCACAATATTTTGAAATTCTGCTAGGCAAGTATTTGGGCAAATTTGCTGGGTTTATGATTTCCTTATATTTGTTGTTTTTTGCATTTTTTTTCAGTGTTATTTTTATCGATTTTATCAAATCGAGTGTTTTGACAACTACACCAGTTTATGCAATCTTGATTTTACTGTTGGTTATAGCAGCATATGCCGCCTATATAGGACTTGACAGTATTATCAGAGCAGCAGAATTGTTGATTATTTTTATCATGTTTATCATCATTGCTTTTACAGTATTGAATTTTAATAATTTTGACATGCAAGCTTTTTTACCCATACTTCACGACTCGAATATTTTTCAGCTGAATCTTTCTGCCATAAGTCTGGCTGGACGTTTCTGCGACGGGGTAATGTTTATGGTGATTATTGCATATATGGATAAAAAATATAGTGTGAATAAAACCTTTATCACAACACTCTTGCTTTTTAGCTCCTTTGCAGTTTTACTTACAGTCACCACCGAAGCGGTTCTTGGTGCAGATTATGCAAAGCGTCTGAACTTCCCTTATTACACAACAACCCAGCAAATTAATTTGTTTGATTTCATCCAACGGATTGAGTTTGTAAATGTAATTGGCTGGATTTTTGGATTTATGATAAAAATTTCTAGCTTTATCGCTGCGTCTTCATTAGTCATGAGAGATACATTAAAGACAAAATCCAACCAAATTTTTATTATCCCCATGTCGATTTTGATAATGGTATTTATACTAATGACCGATATTACTAAAAACGCAGTATACAGAAAAATCATTTATGTTTATGCACCTTATCTTGTCTCTGCTTTTACTTATGCTTTTCCTCTCATTTTGGTTATTGTATATTTTTTCAGGAGAAAAAAACTGAAAGCCTATGGAAAATGATCATGATACGTTACCTCTTATAATTATGCGAATTTGTATCATCTTATAAAAAGGAGAAACCCTTATCCTTCAAGCCTATTCCTTTTAGAATAATCGTACCACAGTGGTATGGCATGGTTTCTGTCAAATGGTTAAAAAGGGTGGTTGTTCACTTGCGAAATAACTTTTTTTGAGCATAAAACGAAATAAAGCAGCAGGTTAAAATCAACAACGCTCCAATAATAATTGAAAGTAAATTATTAAGTTCCCCATATTCCATTATTATTACTCCTCCAATGTAATACAAATTAGGAAGCTACACTCTATTATTTGTTCTCCAATAAGAAGTTATTCTCCTTACAATTTTAAAAGATAAAAATGGTAATAAGATGGAATTTATTATGTATATTAATAGGTTGTTAATAAAATACTACTATCGAGAGTAAGACAAAGTATAGGTTATCTGAATGATCCTCTGAATGCTAAAAGTAAGGAGGTAACTATGTTTTTCAACATAAAAAATAGAAACCATAAGAATAAAGATGTAACTAAAAAAAATAGTATGCCTAGTGCATCATTAGAAGTTTATACAGAAGCAAAGCTAGAAGGAATTAAAATATCAAACTCAATAATTGAAAATATAGAAATAATTAATAAGATTGTCGGCGAAAATACTGATCTTGTAACTAGGCACTTTACTTTAGGCAGGAATAAACTCATACCTGCTGTACTATTTTATTTCGATAACATGATTGACTCTGCACACATAGATTTAAACATTATACAACCTCTATTAACAGATGCCTATACCTCTGGCTTAACGACAGGCCCTGAAATCATTAAAGCGATTGAATTAGGGAATATCATCTCACGTGGACAAATGACAAAAGTGAATGAGATGAAAACTCTTACCAATGGACTTCTTGAAGGGGATGCTGTGCTTCTTATCGAAAGCGTAAATGAGGCATATGTTCTAAGTGCTAAAGGCTATGCCCATAGGGCGGTGACAGTATCTGATATTGAACCCGTAGTAAATGGTCCTAAAGATGCATTTATAGAGGTATTAAGTGTTAATTTAAGTCTGATAAGAAGACGAATTCATAGTCCCAACTTAGTTTTTCAATCCTTAAAGGTTGGGAAAGTAACTCAGACAACGGTTTGTGTTGCATATATTAAAGGTATTTGTTCAACTGAACTTGTAACAGAGGTCTGGTCACGAATAAGTAAAATAGATATAGATGGTATTTTAGGAAGCAACTATATAGAAGAATTTATTAGTGACGAACCTTTTTCTGTTTTTCCTCAAGTACGCAATACAGATAGACCTGATGTAGCTTCTGCAGCACTGTTAGAAGGAAGAGTTGTTATTGTTGTAGATAATACACCGAAAATACTGATTCTCCCTGGTGAGTTTTTTTCACTCCTACAATCAGCTGAAGATTACTATAATAGATATTTTTTCTCAACTGTGATAAGACTTCTTAGATATCTTGCGGTATTTATTGCTCTGACACTACCCGCATTTTATCTCGCAGCAGCAAATTTTCATCAAGAACTAATACCTACTGATTTATTGGTAAGTATCATATCAGCTCGTACAGGAGTACCCTTTCCTAACTTTTTAGAGGCATTTCTTATGGAGGGTACCTTTGAAATATTACGTGAAGCTGGCGTACGTCTTCCAAGGCCTATAGGTCAGGCAGTGAGTATTGTTGGCGGACTTGTTATTGGACAGGCAGCTGTTCAAGCTTCCATTGTCTCTCCGTTAATGGTAATTGTGGTATCTTTAACTGCTATTGCTACATTTACTATTCCTCAATATAATATTTCTCAATCAATACGATTGCTTAGGTTTCCGTTAATGATTTTGGGGGCTACTCTAGGACTCTATGGTTTAATGCTTGGGCTATTGTTTTTACTTATACATTTAGCTTCTATTAGAAGCTTTGGTACGCCATATTTGGCACCGCTTTCTCCTTTGAAATTAAGTGACCTTAAAGATACTGTCATAAGAGCTCCTTTATGGGTGCATATCAAAAGACCTTCAGAAATCGCCCGTAATAAAAATAGGATGGACTCTAATAAAAACTGAAACCATCGAAGAAATAGGAGAAATTCAATGAAAAAGATTATGGTTCTATTCATCGTCATGACATATACACTAATGGGATGTAGTGATTCTATAGAAACGGAACAGCTGGGTATTGTGACACTAATGGGTGTTGGTTTAGATGAAAATAAAGACATTACAGTAGTAATACAAGAGAAACTTCTTGAAAACCAAGTAACAGGTACTGGGGGAGGTGGTAGTACAACTCCATTTCTATTGTATAAAGGATCTGGGAGAACAATTTCTGAAGCACTACAGAAAATGGCAACAGATGCACATCACAGGTTCTATTTTTCTCATATCAAAATCATTATTTTAGATGAGGTTTTGCTTCGTACGAATGGGATAAAGGATATATTAGACTTTTATGAAAGGAATCAAGAAGTAAGACTTAGTACATGGCTATTAATATCTCCAAAAGGTAAATTAGAGAAAATAATAAGTACTGATTTAGGGTATAACACTGATACGGGTACAATACTGGAAGAAATAATTACTCTGGAGAAAAACAATTCATTTTATAACTATAATAATATAAGTACAGTTACAGAAATACTAAACACCTCTGGTAGAGAATTGTTTGCTTCGGGTATAAATACCGTATGCAAGCATTTGGAATGTAAATCAAGTGATAAGAATGGAGCTAACGAAAAATTTGATCTTCGAGATACTGCAGTATTCAAGGATACAAAAATGATTGGTTGGCTTAGTACCGAGGAACGTAGGGGTCTTTCTTTGATTACTGGAACTGTTAAAGGTGGAGAAATGACGATTCCCATCAAGAATAAAGCTCTTTCACTACGAGTTACCAAGATAAAGTCGAAAATAGAACCAGAAATAGAGAAAGGAAAGGTACACATCAATATTAATGTAGACCTTACTTCAAGGATTCTTGAAAGCCAGACTAAATTAGATTTTACCGATGAAAACACTATAAAAATGATAGAACAGATTCAAATTAAAGAAATAAAAAAAGATATCACTGCAATACTTAAAAAATCAAGAGAGCTTAAATCTGATTTTTTAGGATTTGGCAACTATGTTAATATGCGATATCCTTTGTTTTGGAGAAAAATGAAGAATGAATGGTATTCATACTATCCAGATATAAAAGTCAATATTAATGTACACTCTAAAATTGAAAACACTGGGAAGGTACACAATGCCTGATATAGATCATATCGGTATGATTTAGAAAGGGAGATACTTATGTTCTTGATGTTGATAATTATTTCTGTGATCATTATCCTTGTTGAAGGGTTACCCTTGGCACGAAAAAAACAGCGGAAAGAATTTTACACATTGATTTCTCTTTTGACAATTGCATTAACTCTTGGATTAGTGCAGCAAATTGGAATACCCACACCAATAGAGCTTTTAGAAGATCTTTTATATCCTTTTGGAAAAGCAATTTTTAGATAAAGCACGACATAATGGAGGTATATGATTTTGTTAAAAAAAGAAATCATAAGTACAAATCAATTTGTCTGGATGCTTTTTATGATCATTACTTCTATTACAGTTCTTGAAATACCAGGACTTCTTATTCATTCTGTAGGTAGAGATGCCTGGTTGGCTGTAATGCTTGCGTGGTTTTTTGATGTACTTCTGGCTATTGTTTATGCTTATATGGGATTAAGATTTCCAGGACAAAATTTTATCCAATACAGTGTCACTATTTTAGGGAAACCCTTTGGAAGAGTATTAGGATTAATGTTTCCACTTTTCTTTTTATTGGCAGCTTCAAACCTCATGAAAGCCATCGGTATATTATTAAGTACCATGATTTTACCTAAAACCCCTATGATCGTTATTCTTACATTGGGGTATCTTTTAATTGCGTATGCTTTAAAAAAGGGGATTGAAGTAGTTGCCAGGGTAAGTGAGATTTTAAGTCCAATTTATCTAATAAGTTTTATTTTATTATTTATTACGATTATACCTTCAGTGAAAATGGATTCTCTTAAACCGCAGTTAGCAGAAGGTTTTTATCCCATTATTTCAGGCTCATTGCTTATCTGGTCTTTTATTGGCATTTGCATCATGATGGCTATGTATATTCCCATCAGCAATTCTCCTAGTGATGGATTTAAAGCTAAGTTTATAGCTGTAAGCTTAGGTGCATTCGTCATTTCCATACTTGTTACTTTCAGTATTGGAGTCTTTGGGTCAGAGCAAGCAGGAAATATGATAAACCCTGGTCTACAGCTTGTTCGAGTAGTAAGTATTAGAAATATAAATGTCCGTCTAGATGCGATATGGTTTATAATTGCTATTGGAGCAGGCATCTTAACATCTGCTAATCTTATCTGGGCATCTAGCTTAGGAATATCTCAAATAGTAGGACTTAGTACCCATAAAGCAATGATATACCCTGTGACCCTGCTCGCATTTGTAATCAGCATGACGTCATTTCATAGTAGTAGAGAATTGTTGAATTTTAGTTTATATGTCTTCCCACTTATTGGTGTATTTGTGGAGATTGGATTGGAGATGTTTTTGTTTATTATGGCTCTGTTTTTAAAGAAAAGGGGTTAAGTAATAAACAAAAGAGAAACAAAAGGGACAGTTCTTTTTGTTTTACAAAGGTAGAAGTAGATAAACGAATAATTGAGGAAGAAGTAATGATGGTACTTGTTAAAGGAGAAAATAGCTAATAGAAGCTTAATTTGATATAATAAAAGAAAATTTTGCAAGCTAGTCTCTTGTCTGCTGATGAAAAGGGTGACGAGATAATGAAAAGAGTAAAAAGGGAATTGAAAAATTTATCATAAGCAATCGAATGCAGTTTAATTACTAACACCTGTTAAAAAGCAGGTGTTTTATCGTAGAATTTGATTAAATGATTCTAGTAATTTTGAAAAGAGGATAGTGTGATGAACAAAACAGAAGCACCTGTACAGAAGAATCAAACTATTGAAATGGAGATTTCAGGGCTTGGACATAATGGGGAAGGAGTCGGAAAATATCAAGGCTATACGCTGTTTGTTCCCAATGTGTTACCAGGAGAAAGAGCACAAGTAAAAGTAATAAAAACAAAAAAGAATTATGGATATGGAAGATTAATTGAGCTTCTTCAACCAAGTAATGAAAGAGTAGAGCCACCCTGTTCAATCTATAAACAATGTGGAGGATGTCAACTACAGCATATCTCTTACAAAGGACAATTGGAGTTTAAAAGACAATTAGTAGAGAATAATATAAAGCGAATTGGGAAAATAGAGGATGTAATTATACATCCGACTATTGGAATGGACAATCCATGGAATTATCGTAATAAAGCCCAGGTACCTATAGCAGAGCGAGATGGAGGGTTAATTGCTGGCTTTTATGCAAAAGGTACGCATGATGTAATTGAGATGGAAAAATGTATCATTCAACAGGAAGAAAATGATCACATGGTGCAAAAGGTACGAGAAATTGCTGAAGAGCTTGGTATACAAGCATATGATGAGAAAAGTCATAAAGGGCTATTACGTCATGTGGTAGCTAGATTTGGCGTAAATTCAGGAGAAAAAATGCTGATTCTCGTTACTAATGGTGAGAAAATATCACACAAGGAAGAATTAATTCAACGCATAGTGAAGGAAATAGTAGGATTAACTAGCCTGATACATAATATTAATGAGATAAAAACCAATGTCATTTTAGGGAAACAATCGATTACTCTATGGGGTAGAGATGTTATCTATGATACGATTGGTGAAACTAGATTTGCCATCTCTCCCCGTTCCTTTTATCAGGTGAATCCCGAGCAGACAAAGGTGCTATATCAAAAAGCATTAGAATATGCTGGTTTAAAAGGGGATGAAATCGTCTTTGATGCCTATAGTGGAATTGGAACAATCTCACTCTTTCTTGCACAACAAGCAAAGCATGTCTATGGAGTGGAGATAGTTCCCGAAGCAATAGAAGATGCAAAAAAGAATGCTAAGCTAAATGGAATTGAGAACGTTACCTTTGAAGTGAGAGCAGCGGAAGTGGTAATGCCTGAATGGAAAAAGCAAGGATTAACTCCTGATGTAGTAGTCGTAGATCCGCCGAGAAAGGGACTTGATGCGACATTAATCCAAACTATTATTGAATTAAAGC
>JAENYW010000111.1 GCA_016841555.1 Tepidibacillus decaturensis | reverse complement strand
GCAGGTACGATTAATGCAAGCATAACTACCCATGTTGCAGATAGTCCAATAATAGGTAGGTAACCGCGCATTAATGTACGAGTAATACGAGGAACACCAAGCTTCGCATATTTGCTATCATTTTTAGTCATAGATTTTGCAGTCTCAAGACTTACTAAGGAACATTCAGTACCATAACCACTCTTCGCCATACCGAAGCCAGCAACGATACCAGCAATTAATGTAGAAAGAACATAGAACCAGCCTTTATCGGAGATAGATTTACCATAGGCAATTAATTCGCCATCCTTTAGATGCTGTAAGCTTTCAGGATTGAAGAATCCAGCAAAGGTAGCGATTCCAAAGAATAATGCGACAAAGCCTAAAGCTAACCACCAAATGATTTTCTTTTTAGGATTGTAATTAGGATCGTAAGTAACGGATTCTCCTAAATCATTCGTTTTAACATAGGATAAGGTTTCTTGATGTTTAAAATATTTTGCAAGGTCAAGCTTACTCATAATTAAGAAGCCTAAGAAACCACCAATTGCCATAAATATAACAGTAATAGTTGAATGAATGCTCAATAATGGAATACCACCAATAAGATGATTAAGGGTACAACCCCCAGCAATACGTGTACCATAGCTGAAAAGTGCGCCACCAATAAAGGTAACAAGTAGCATTTTTGGTGGATATTTAACCCAAGTACGGAACTCCTTTTCAGCTAAAGCAACAAGGAATCCACCAATCATCATTCCAACAATAGGCCAGCCTACGCCAGGAACAAAGGCACCAGTAGCAGTTGCTACTCCATCAACAGAATGTCCATATAATTGCAGGTCAGGTAAATGTAAAAATTTTGTTATAGAAAATTCCAATGTTCTAAACATTTTACCCAAGTCAGTAGTAACTGTAATTGGTCCTAATGTTGGTGTTTTACCATGCTGTAATGAACTGACCCATCCTCCAATCATATAGATGATTTGGGCAATCCCAAAAACAACTCCTGCCCAGAAAAAGGACCACTGCTTAGTAAAGATTTTTTTTAATAAACCATTTTGCATTTTTTCCTCACATTCCTCTCTTATAATGTTGGTATAATATGATGTTGATATAATATCTAAGGACAGCTTATGTGCCTCTCACTAAGAGAATATCTCAGTGATTCCAGGATTTCAAATTAGCATTTTTAATACCCCATTATTATAAAAAAGAGGGCCTATTCGTAACACGAATAGGCCCTTATAAGCTTCTCTTATATCTAAAAAAATCCTTTAATACCTTATGTTTTACGGCTTTTTCTTTTCTTCATCCATTCCAATCTGACTGTCAAGATTTAATTCCGGGATAATATGCCCACGTAATATTTTTTTTAACATGATACGATCTATTCCTTGAGAACTTGATTCATGCCAAGAAAGCCCTACCTTCTTTATACCTGTTTTAAACGAAATAATTAATAAAAGCAGAATAAAAAATGTGAATGAAAGGGATAGACCAATCTTTAGCCATTTTCCAGAAACTAGGTCTGGCAATGAGGAGATAGATAAAAAGGGACTCCCAAATGCCCATGCATCTATTTTTTCCTTAAATAATACGTAAGGAAGGTATCCTACAATAAAACCTGGAAAAGCAACTAATGAAGTTAAGTATCCCATCCCCAAGCGAGTATAATTTCTAATTTCACATCCTAACATAAAAACGCTTCCAAACGATAGGATAATAGCCCCTACAACATGTCCAACACTAAAGAAATCAAAAGGCTGTGTGGTGGCAGGTAAAGGAATACCATAGATAATCCACCCTATGAGAATAGCTACATTTAATAAAAGAACGGCCAACAAAATAGCTACCAATGGAAACATACCTAAAAAGAAATTTCTCGTCAAATAATTGATTCTTAAATTAATTAATCGGTTTTCTTTTGTAAGCATTGTTCGAAACATTTCGGGGGTTAATACAGCACATCCAGTCCCAAAACCAGTTTTACCAACTCCAACACCCATAGTCACACCAATAAATAATAGAAAAGAAATTTCTATTATGCTAATTGAAGGAAATCCATGGGCCCAATCCTTTGTAAAAACACCATATCCAATAATGATAAGAAAAAGAATTAGGAAAATTAAAGAGGTAATTCTCCAAGGATCTTTATTTGGTTTATATTTCTCATCTAATATCAAAGCATCATTAACTATACCAAACTCACGCGACTGCATCGCATACCAACGGCTTTCCTGAGGCTTAAAATAATGTGCCAAACCTAAGTATGCATAAAAATAAATAGCGATCAACCCACTGACAAACATTAGTATAGAGACTACAATGCTAGCGATATTCATTGCAGCTAATCCACCTAAAACGTGATGAGTGGTACACCCTCCAGCTAGACGTGTGCCAAAACTAAATAAAGCTGCACCAAAAAAAGCTACAATCAAAGATCGTCGATCATATTTAACCCAAGTACGAAATTCCCGTTCAGCTAATGCAACAATAAATCCACCTAAAAATAGACCAAGTAATACCCAATTGATATCTGGTTCAAACGCCTTACTTAAAAATGAGCCTGGGAAAAAAGATTGTTCAATCCCAGCAAACATTTGCCCCAAACTCGTTGTGAAAGTAATAAATGTATGATAGCGCCAGTAATAGAGAACCTCTGCCCCTCCTATTAAAAGACCAGATATCCAAAATGGCCACTGTTCAAGTAATAATTTCTTTATCCAAGGTTTGAATATCATGCTCATTATTAAATCTCTCCCTATTAACAAAACATAAGCTCAGCATGAAATGATCTATTATTGTAATAAATCACATGCTTTAGCAATATTACTTATTAATTGCCTTTCCATATCACGAAAAAATTTGTCCTTATGGTAGATAAAATAAATTTCCTGAGTTAAAGAGATACCCTGTAGTGGAATGTTTCGTAACAAACCGTGCTTCAATTCGTATTCGACGATATGTTTTGGTAATATGGATACTCCTAAATTTTTTATAACTGCTGTTTTTAACACCTCATTATCCTGAACTTCGAGCACTTTTTTTAGTTTGATACGCCCTTTTGCTAATTTGGAATCGATTATCTCTCGTGTACCATGTCCTTTCTCAAGCAAAATGACATGTTCATCTAATAAATCCTTAACCGATACACTAGTTTTACTTGACCAAGGATGTTCTGGAGAAACGATTAGAACCAATATGTCTGAACAAAATTTCTCTTTTTCTAATAGAGAGGCTTTTACATTACCAGAAACAAAGGCAAAATCCATTTCCAGATTTAGCAGCTTTTTAACTATTTCTTGGGTAGGGGCCGTTGAAATCTCTAATTTAGTTTCTGGAAATTGAGATAGCATCATTTTAACGAGTGGTTCTAATACAATTGATGCTGCAGTTGAAGAAAAACCAACCATTAATTGGTTTAGTTCAGTCTTTTTTATTTCGGAAACTAACGCTTTGAAATGCGAGGTTTTCTCTATGATATCCATTACATGTAAAAGGATTTTTTCACCATATTCTGTTATGGTAATTTCTTTGGCTGTCCGGTAGAATAGTTTTACTTCTAGATACTTTTCTAATAGTTTAATTTGTTGGCTGACTGCTGGTTGAGACATAAATAACTCATCTGCAGCTTTACTAAAACTCTTATTACGAGCTACTGCTTCATAAACACGTAATGTATTCAGTTCGATCATCCAATCCCACCTTGATCTAATAATTATTTATCGGGTTAAGACCCCTCTTCTATAAGAAGGCTCTCAATCAGGTGGGGTAGACTCTCCACCTGATTCCCAGATGTTCAGCTAGCTGAACGAGTTCACTGTATACTTGTTTCTGTCATAATCGTAATTGTCGGGGCAACATGTCATAATTATAACATAATTTTTATTTTATAAATCAATGTGTTACATCTTCCCCTACTTTGTCGAAATTATAGCGATATTTTTTTTAAAAAAAAGAAACTGGTCCTATAAAAAACTATAAAACCTATAGTACTCTCTAGTCAGTCTATTTTTTTTCATTAACTTTAATAATTTAACGCAGGAATGTAGTATAATATATATAAAAATGGATAGGGTTTGAAGAGTATTATTTGTGCAATAGAACCCCCTTCTATAACAATTGAAGAACTTCTAGAGCAATTACAAACGATAGATTTTTAAATATAAAATCCTATATTTAACTAAAATAGAAGAATATTTATTACGTTTTTGTGTAAAATAGATAGTTACTATCTGTTATAATGATAAAAAAAAACTGTTATATATCTATTTACTTTTAATAATGAAATTGAAATACAGAATAAAAGTTTTTACTAAGGAGTTTACACTATTCTCTTGTTGTTAATTACTTATATAATCAAAAAAAGAAAATTAACTGTTGCTGTGGAATGTTTTAACTGTTATAATCAGAGTTAAATATGTTTATAATAAATATTACTTTATATTGGAAGTAATAAAATGAGATTTATTTTGAAGGTAAGGAGGTTGTTTTTTCATGTCAAAATTGCCAATTAAAAATGAGCTTGGTTTTTTTGAAATTCGATTAGAATCTATTGGGGGACTTGGTGCACATTTGGCGGGTAAAATGCTGGCTGAAGCTGGAGTGCTTGGATTAGGATTAAATGGTGCTCATTTTTCCTCTTATGGTTCAGAAAAGAAAGGTTCACCTGTAAAATCATTTATTCGTCTTGGGGAAAGAGAGATTAGAGCCAGTAACCCTGTAGAACGTCCACATGTTGTTGGGGTATTTCATGAAGCGTTATTTAAAACGATTGATGTAGCAAATGGGTTGTATCCAGATAGCGTTATGCTGGTGAATACAACAAAATCTCCAGAAGAAATAAAAGAGAAATTAAATATTCAATCTGGAACCATTGCAGTTATTGATGCTTTAAATATTTCTGTGGAAGAAAGAACACGTGTCAATACAGCTATGTTAGGAGCATTATACCGTATAGCGGAATTTTTAGATCCAGAAGCGAGGAAAAATGTTATTCGAGCTACATTTGAAGAGAAATATCCGCATCTTGTTGAAGCGAATATTAGAACATTTGATAGAGGCTACAATGAAGTTGTATTTAAAACATTTGAAGCCGAAGATGGTATGGTAACAGATTTTGTTCGTGCTAAATCTTCATTAGGTTATGAAACACAACCGATTGGAGGAGTTATCACAAATCCAGGGAATTCTATTCTTAAGGATTTAAGTGCTTCAAGACAAGGATTTTTACCATCTTATGATAAAGATAAATGTATTAATTGTGCAGCCTGTGATACAGCCTGTCCTGATTTATGCTTTGTATGGAAAGAAGAAATAGATAAAAAAGGTCGTCCACAAATGGTGCTGCAGGGAATTGATTATCAATATTGTAAAGGCTGTATGAAATGTGTGGTGGTATGTCCAACTGATGCATTATCGAAAACTCGTGAAACCGATGGCTATGCGGATGAAAATCGAGTTCCTCACAATTTTGTATTGGCGTCTAATTAAGGGGGAGGGGTAAATCATGGCGATCGTAGAAAAGGATTTATTTGTAAATCAAAAGATTGATTTTAAAACTGGTAACGAAATGGCTGCGTTATCTGTTGCACAAATTAATTTTCATGTAATGGGATACTTCCCTATTACACCGTCAACTGAAATTGCAGAATTTCTGGATGAGATGAAAACTCGTGGTGAGCACGATATTTTGATGATTCCTGCTGATGGAGAACATGGCTCTGCTGGTATCAACTTTGGTGCTGCAACAGGTGGGGGTCGTGTATTTAATGCGACAAGTGCTAATGGGTTTTTATATATGCTTGAACAATTACCTGTTCAATCTGGTTCACGTTTTCCAATGGTATTAAACCTAGTTACTCGTTCCATTAGTGGTCCATTAAATATTCGTGGTGATCATTCTGACTTATATTATGGTTTGAATATCGGTTGGCCAATTCTATTAGCTAGAGATCCTCAAGCAGTATATGATTTGAATATTATTGCTACGAAGCTTGCTGAGCACAAAGATGTGCGTCTACCTGTTGTTGTTGCCTTTGACGGCTTTGTAACATCTCATCGAAAACGTAATGTTCATTATTTTAATGATAAGAAATTGGTTCAAGATTTTGTTGGTGAAATGCCTGAAGGCTTTATTACTGCATTTGATCCAGAAAATCCTGTTACGATTGGACCTTATATGAATGACCCGGATTTCATTAACAATAAATATCAACAATCTCAAGCAATGTATCAAGCAGAAGCTGTATATGAACAGATTGCCGAAGAATATAAGCAATTATCTGGACGTGAATACGAGATAGTTGATGAATATAGGATGGAAGATGCTGAAGTGGCTTTATTCCTCTTGAATTCAGCTGCTGAAACAGCAAAAGATGCAGTAGATAAACTTCGTCAACAAGGGATTAAAGCAGGGGTGATCTCTCCTAATATGATTCGTCCTTTCCCTGCAAAACAAATTCGTCAATCCTTAAAGAATGTGAAAGCAGTCTTGGTTGGTGAAAGAGCAGATTCCTATGGAGCAAATGGAGGTAACATCACTCAAGAAGTAAAAGCAGCAATTCAAGAAGATAAAGAAAACAATACAATCGTATTAAGTCGTATTTTCTCTCTTGGTGGGAAAGATTTCTATATGGATGAAGCAGAAGAATTCTTCCAGCTTGCATTAGATGCGGTAGAGAAGGGTTATGCTGAAGTTCCATTCGATTATTATGGCGTTCATCCTGGAGATATAGAAAATGCACCAAAAGCTGTTTTAGAACCTGTAAAAACAGAAGAATGGAAGTCTGGATTAATTCAAGTAGAAAAGAATGAAGAAACAGGGTTATTAAAAGTCAAAGTTCCGCCGCTAAGAGCGTTAACAAAAAAACCAAAGCGCTTAGCTCCGGGCCATGGAGCATGTCCAGGCTGCGGTATCTATCCAGGTTTAGAAACCTTCTTTAAAGGAATTGAAGGAGATATCGTTGCATTATTCCAAACTGGATGTGGAATGGTTGTTTCTACAGGTTATCCACATAGTGCTCATAAAGGAACATACATTCATAATCTATTCCAAAATGGAGCTGCAACCCTTTCAGGAGTAGTAGAAATGTTCTGGGAGAAAAAACGTCGTGGAGAAATCCAAGTACCTGATGACTTTACTTTTATAATGGTAACTGGTGATGGTGGTATGGATATTGGTATGGGTCCAGCTATCGGCGCAGCACTTCGTAACCATAAGATGATTATTTTGGAATATGACAACGAAGGATATATGAATACAGGAAGCCAGCTTTCTTATTCAACTCCTATTGGTCATATGACGACTACATCTGGTGTAGGGGAAAAACAAGGAGGTAAAGCATTCCACCATAAGGATACAGCACAAATCATGGCAGCAACGAATATTCCTTATGTATTTACTGGAACAGAAGCCTTTCCACAAGACTTAATTAAGAAAGCTGCAAAGGCTCAGTGGTATGCGCAAAATGAAGGATTAGTATATGGTAAAATTCTTATTTCCTGCCCACTAAACTGGAAAGCGAAGGACGAAGAGGGTACTGCTATTGTCGGAACTGCCGTAAATTCTTGTTTCTTCCCAATTTATGAAGTGGAAAAGGGAATAACTACGATTACCTATAATCCTGAAGAAAAAGGGAAACGGGTACCAGTTAGCGAATGGCTTGGCATGTTAGGAAAGACAAAGCATCTATTAAAACCAGAGTATGAAGCTACTTTAAAAAGCTTTGAGGAAGAGATAGAACGTCGTTGGCAACGTCTTGTAGCAAAAGATACCAATCCGTTCCTATAAAATATATCTGAATAGCTTATTTTTCCAAACTGAATTCAAAGGACTCGTCATAGACGAGTCCTTTTTAAGTGAAAAAAAATTACAAATACTGTCTTCCTATACTTGGGATTTTTAAAAGTTAGTCTATTTATCAGAAAGGATAACCTCTGTTGGTAATACAAAAGAGTATCCCTTTTCCTGTAATGTAGCAAGAATTTGCTCAAGAGCAAGGGAAGTAACTTCTTTATCGTGCATTAAAATATTGGCTCCAGCATGTATGTTATTTACTACCTGTTCAACGACTAAAGGTGCTTGTTCCGGCTTGGTATATTCCCAATCTAATGATCCAAGTGACCAGTTCATACTTTGCATTCCTTCTGCCGTTATTATTTCTTTTGCAGTATCTGACATGACGCCAAAGGGAGGTCTAAAATAGATTGGACGTATACCCAACGCTTCCTCAACGAAATCATCTACATCGATGATTTCTGACTTTGTTTTTTCTATTGTTATCTTTTTTAAATTTTCATGCCACCAGGTGTGGTTTCCGATAATATGCCCACGATTATATATTTCCTTTAATAATTCCTTATCCTTCACCGCGTAATGTCCATTAATAAAAAATATCGCCTTTGCATCATACTTATCTAATATATCTAAAATATCCATTGTTACTTTTCCTTGAGGTGCATCGTCAAAGGTCAAGAGTACAACTTTTTTATCATCATCAGGATTAACGGGCTTAATTAGATAATTATTTTTATTTACATAATAGGCTGGCTTCTGTTCTTCCTCTACTGTGATCTTTTGTTGGTTATCTGTTTCATTATTTTGATGATCTTCATTTAAAGAGTTATCGGAATTAGGGATAGACTCTTTTGGTTCGGTATTTTCCGTATTAGTTGAGTATTCATCTTCTACATTTGAAACAGGTGGATTAATTATCTCTTCATTTTGATTTGTACATCCTGTGATTGCTAAAAGAAGGGACATAAAAATAAGGACTATTATTATTGTTTTTTGTGTCATATGAAGGTCTCCTATTCGTCAATTTATCTACTTTTATATTATCGTATGTAATAGATTATTTAAAGAAAACAAATATTGGAATATTAGAACTGAGTCACCTAATAGGACTTTTCTCCTTGACAGACAAGCTGCGTATCTAGTAAGATTGTATGTAAATTTAAGATGTTTAATATTACCTGAGTGAAGATTAGCTAGTAGAGTTGAGTTGAGAGAAGAGATATAGTGGAGAGAAGAGTAGAGGATGCTTAGGAGTAAGTCTGCTTACTAACTAGGGATAGTCCTAGTTTTTTTTATTTACCTCAATATTCCTTTTTTTCCTTCCTTTATTTTTCCATGATATTAATAACGATGTAAAGATACTCTCAATAATTACTCATATCACTCATAATCAATATTTATTGAGAGGAGAGTAGGTATGCTTACTTTATCTGAGTTTTTAACCTATGGAGAGCGTTAT
>JAENYW010000110.1 GCA_016841555.1 Tepidibacillus decaturensis | reverse complement strand
AATATCTTGCTAAACAAAACGGCTTAGATCCTAAAAAGGATTTTACTATTCATTATCTATCTGGACCAGAAGAAGCGGTGGCTCAACTTATTTTAGGAAATGCAAAATATGCTATTATATCGGAACATTCAACCACTTTAGCTATTCTAAAGGCGAAAAAAGAAGGAATTCATTTAGATAAGATAATGGATTTACAGCTTGAATGGGCAAAAGCTACAGGAAAGGAACCTAAAATTCCAATCGGCGGAATATTAATTTCTGGAGAATTTGCACAAAAGCATCCTGAATTAGTTTATGCATTGACAAATGAATTAAAGCATGAAATTAACTGGATCAATAATAATCCTTTAGAAGCAGGTAAACTAGCAGAAAAATATTATGAAGGTATCTCAAAAGAAATTATCGCTCAAGTGATTCCAAGTGTAACTTTGGATTATAGAACGACAGAAGACGCAAAAGAGGAATTAGAATTCTTCTTTAAGGAAATATCCACTATTTCTAGCGATATCATTGGAGGACAACTGCCCAATGAACAGTTTTATTCCCAATAATCATTCTAGTAAATTCTTTTTTATAATGGGGCTGGTTCTTCTTTTCGTTACTTGGCATATTGCTTCTATTTTTTTCATTGAACTTGTGTTACCATCGCCAAAACAAACATTTACAGCTATCTATAAAATGTTTCTAAACGGTGAGTTAATTTATCATTTGAGGATATCTTTGATACGTGTTATGTTTGGTTTTTTTCTTGGAACTTTCATAGCCATCATTATTGGTATTTTAGCTGGACGCTTTTCTTTTCTTTATGAAATGCTGCGTCCATTACAGGCTTTTTTAATTGGCTCCCCTCCAATTGCTATTGTTGTCATTGCAATGATTTGGTTTGGAACGAGCCATTTTGTATCCATATTTGTTGTTTCTGTACTTATCTTTCCAACTGTATATATTCATACCGCAGATGGCTATCGACAATTGAATCGACAATTATTTGAAATGGCTCAGGTGTATAGACGATCTTTGATTTCTGTACTTATTAATATTGTTTTTCCAGGGTTATTCTTGCCAATCTTTACAAGTGTTTCACTAGCGATGGGATCTGCATTTCGAATTGGTATTATGGCTGAATTATTAAGTGCTTCAGAAGGTATTGGCTCTTCCCTAGGATTGGCAAGATCAAACTTAGATACTGCTAAAGTATTTGCATGGCTTTTTATCAGTACTCTTCTTGTAATCGTATTCGATTACTTTTTTATCCGACCGATAAGAAGAAACCTAATAAAAAAATTGCATTTAGAGTAAGTAAGTAAACAATCGTTCAATAGAGAATCATGACTAAAAAACCAAATTGCCCCATTAAGGGGCAATTTTTAATACAACATTGAAAATTATACAGTTTTAGGTTTTCTATCAACATAGTTAACCATGATCTGTGCTAGCATTTTTTGTTGTTCTTCGTTACTAGCCTCCCAAAGTTCTTTTAGTAAACGATTCTCTTCGTTATGTGGTTCAACTTGAGCAGCTAAATAATCCCCAATTTGATAAGCTAAATTAGCAATCGTATCTTCATCCATTCCCATGTCTTGAGCCAAATCCACTCTTTGATTAAGAAATTCCTTCCAATCCGCAAAATTATCAAAATCCATTTCTCTTTACCTCCTCTAAATTTTTATGGTAACCTTTCGTACATTTTCTAATATGGTTATAATCATCATAAATTATGCAAAATTCAATAATAATCATTGATCGAAATTCTGAATTTCCATATAATATTAATAAAATGAACAATTATTTTGGAAAGTAAGAGATTTTAGATAATCATCACAGTAATAGAGGATGATTAAGAGAGGGAATGTATGATAAAAATCAGCCAAAAAGCTAAAGAGCAATTTACTTTGCTTCTTGAACAAAAAAAGGATAAATATCAAGGGATTCGTCTTTATATCACTGGATACAAGTGAAGCACCCCCGAATTAGGATTGGCTCTGGATGAAGCCAACAGTTATGATGAAATATTAGTCGAAGAGGATATCCTCTTGATTGTGAATAAAAAAGAATTGGCCAAAATTGGCGATGTCAAGATTGATTTTCAATCATCTCTAACGGGAGGTCGTTTTCTTGTTGATTCCACATCAACATTAGGCTCGACCTGAAACGGTCCTTCGTGCTGATAGTTATCAGCTTTCAATCAAGAAGCGGCTCTAATAAGAGCCGCTTCTTCAGCTTGTAGAGAAAGCCCTATCTCTTCGTTGCTCCTCCATCTAGGACTCTTACGTATGTCTGTATACGCTGCGATCCCTAGCTGTCGTCGCGCCTTGATCTAAGACTTTCTTTACAAGCTGCCATTATGTTAATGAAAAATTTTCTAACAAATTCTTGGGAGTAGTATACCTGACAATCTATCTAATCTCCTTGTAGTACCAAGAGGAGTTTTAAGGTATAATCTTCCCTTATCCTTTCCAACTACTTTACCTATTACAGAAGCTTCTTTTCCAATTTCATGTTGTCGTAAAATGGAAAGTACCTTTTCTTCTTCTTCTTGACCAACGATAAAAATAACTTTTCCTTCATTGGCTAAATAAAAGGCTTCATAGCCTAAAAGATCACATACACCTTCAACCTCTTGACGAATGGGAAGTGCTGTTTCATAGAGCTCCATTGTTACATTAAAATCATCACATATCTCCACTAAGGTAGTTGCTAGACCTCCACGAGTTGGATCTCTCATGATACGCACACTTTTTACGGTGCGCAGAACATCATCAATCATATGGTTTAATATCGAACAATCACTCTTAACATTTGTTTGAATGCCCAGTTCCCCTCGAGCAGATAAAATAGCGACTCCATGATCACCAATAGTTCCGCCGATAATAATGGAATCTCCTACTTGCATTTTATTAGGATCTAACGACATCTCATCATCAATTAAACCAATTCCTGTTGTATTGATGAATATCCCGTCTGCATTACCCCTTTCAACCACTTTCGTATCACCAGTAACAATAGAAACTCCGGCTTTTTTAGCTTCTCCCGCCATTGAATCAACAATTTTTTTTAAGTCAGACATAGAAAATCCTTCTTCAATAATAAAGCCTGCAGTTAAGTATTTTGGAGTAGCACCACTTACTGCTAAGTCATTCACAGTACCTGCGATCGCCAATTTCCCGATATCTCCCCCGGGATAAAAGAGGGGATTTATGGTAAAACTATCTGTAGTGACAGCAATTCTATTCGAATGTAATACTAACAATGCTGAATCAAACTTAGCTTGTTCATTGTGACCAAAAGCCTTAACAAAAACATCCTGAATCAATCTGTGAGCAAGTTCTCCTCCATCACCATGGGCTAAACTAATTTTGTCATTCATTCTTTAATCCTCCCTCATATATTGATAATGAGCAGCACAGGTTCCTTCACCGGAGACCATACATGGTCCAACGGGGTGAAGAGGGGTACAAGCCTTAGCAAATAGGGAGCATTCTTCAGGAGATATTAATCCACGGATGATTTCCCCACATCTGCATTTCGTTTTACGTGGTTCTCTTACTTCAACAGGAAAGCGAACCTTAGCATTAAGATAATCATATTCTTTTTTGAGGTCAAGTCCACTGTTTTTAATTACACCAATTTCTCTCCATGCTTCATCTACAGGTTCTAAATATTTATCCATCAGTGCCAAAGCAACTGGATTACCTTGATCAGTAACCATACTACGATAATCATTAATTATATTTATATCATTATCAAGCTGCAATTTTATCAGTTTATAAATACTACTTAAAATCTCAACAGATTCAAATCCTGCAATTACTCCAGGCATTTTATACTCATTTACTAAATATTGATAACTATCTTTTCCAATAACAACAGATACATGACCTGGCAAAAGAAAACCATCTAATTCTACTTCTCCACTTTCCAGTAAGGACCGAAGGATTGGTTCAACCAATTTGGTAGAGAACCACATAGAAAAGTTCCTTATACCCAATTCTTCTGCCATTTTTAGAGCAACAACTAAAACAGGAATAGTGGTTTCAAAACCAATACCTAAAAAGATTACCTCTTTATCAGGATACTTCTTGGCAATTTCAACGGCATCTAACGGTGAATAAACAACACGAACATCTTTTCCTTCTGTTTTTACCTTCATTAAAGAATGCTTAGAGCCAGGTACTCTAATCATATCGCCAAAGGTACATATAATTTGATTATCCCCTTCAGATAATTGTATCATTGCGTCAATGGATTTTTGATCAGTAACACAAACAGGGCATCCAGGTCCGGAAATGAGCCTAACGTGCTCTAGTAAGGCTTTCTTTATTCCAGTTCGTGCTAAGGCCATGGTATGAGAACCGCATACTTCCATAAAGGCTGGTCTCCTGCCATATTTCTTTATATAATCAGCAGCTAAAAGCTTCACTTGCTCTAATAATTTAAGGCTTAATTGCGGATTTGATGTTTCTTTAAGAATCTCTTGCATCAGCTAGCTTCCTCCATTCTTCCATGCTAACTAAAGCAAATTCTTCATCCACAATTGCTAAAGCCTGTCCTGCATGTACAAGAACATAGTCGTTCACTTTCACATCAGAAACCATGATAACTCCTACTGTTACTTTAGACCCTAAAACATCAACTACAGCAGTATACTCATCTCTTTCTAATACTTTTGCAGGTACTCCAACACACATTTACGATTCCTCCTCTTTTTTATCTGATTGATGTGCAGCAATTATCAATTGACCATAAGCCAACCCTCCATCATTACACGGTACTCTCTGGTGAGTATAAACATCAAAACCACTTTCTACTAATCTATTTCTAAGCTCTTTTGTTAAAAAAACATTATGAAAGCTGCCTCCTGAAAAAACAACCTTACGTGTTGATACTGGATAATGTTGAGTAATATAGCTTAATGTTTCTACTATTGCAATAACAATCGTCAGGTGGAACGCTTGAACAATCATATGTAGAGGTTTATTTGCTAAAACATCTTTTGCGATTCCCTCTATCATTTGAGCAAAACTAATCTCTATCAAAGCATCCTTTTTCATTATTTGAAAAGGATATTCTTTTCTTTCTATAACATCAGTTGACATCATTTCAGATAGTCTAATGGCAGCTTCACCATCGTAGGTAGATAGAGAACAGATTCCTAATATTGCACTAACTGCATCAAATAATCTACCACATGTTCCTGCCAAAGGAGTGTTTATCTTATTCTCAATCATTTTATTAATAATTTCTATTTCTTCCGTTCTTTCAGAAAATAATTTTTTTGATAATCTTTTTCCCTCATCACCTAAATATCCAATCAGCATTCCAACAGCATTTCTCCAAGGCTCCTTTACTGCTTTATCTCCAGAAGGCAATGGAGTATATTTTAGATGGGCTAAACGTTTATATGACCTAGCATTCCCATATAAGATTTCAAATCCCCATATATTGTTATCATCACCATAGCCAGTGCCATCTAGAATAATACCAATAGCAGGTTCAGAAATTCCGTTTTCTTCCATACAGGCAACCATATGAGCATGATGATGTTGAACTTCCAATATCTCTCCATCCATTTCTTTTGCTAGAGACGCCGTCGAATAAAGAGGGTGCTTATCTACAGCAATCAGTTTTGGTTTTACTCCCATCCACTTCATAAGATGATTAAATTCACGTTTAAAAAAATCCATTACTTCCACATTATCCATGTCACCTATATGAGGTCCAAGAAAAATCTGTTGATATCGTCCGATCGCAAATACATTTTTCTGCTGACTTCCTAAGGCAACAATACCATGTACATCTTGTTGGGTTACCATTGGATCTGGTACAAAACCTCTCGAACGTCGAAAAAAAGTCATCTTATTGTTTTCAATCTGCACTACAGAATCATCCAAAGGATGGAGAATATCTCTATTTGAAGTTAATATGTAATCAGCTATACCATCTAAATAATTAATCGCCCCATCATCTTGATAAACAATTGGCATCCCAGAAGGGTTAGCACTTGTCATAACTAACAGATCAAGGTATTGATCATCAAAAAGAAGATGGTGTAACGGAGTATAGGGAAGCATAACCCCCAACGTATTTAAACCAGGTGCTAATAATCTAGAAAATTGAGTAGCTTCTCTTTGCTCTAAAACAACGATTGGTGCTTCTGGAGATTTCAAGATTTTCTTTTCATTGATAGAAACATAACATATCTTACCTACCACATCTAAAGATTTTGCCATAACGGCAAGAGGACGATAAGGGCGGTTTTTTCTGCTTCTTAATTTACTAATGGATTGATCATTATGTGCATCACAGGCAAGGTGATAGCCACCAAGTCCTTTAATCGCAATAATTTTCCCTAGCTTTAGTAATCTTTTGGTAAGAGAAATTGCGGTTTCTTTTTTCGCTATTTCCTTTCCTTTCATGTTGATTAGTATTATTTCAGGTCCGCAATCATCACAGGCGATAGGTTGAGCATGATGGCGACGGTTCGCAGGATTTTCATATTCTTCAGCACATGTTTTACACATATGAAAATCATTCATTACAGTATAAGGACGATCATAAGGTAACGCTTCAATAATCGTATAACGCGGTCCACACTGTGTACAGTTAATAAAAGGATAATGATAACGAAAATTACTTGGATCGTTCATTTCCGCTAAACAATCATCACAAACTGCCGAATCGACAGGAATAACCAGCGATGATGTGCCCGCTCGATTACTGGGAATAATAGAAAAATGCTTAAACCCTCCCCATTGATGATCCTCAATCAATACATTATCTATTCGGGATAATCTAGGTGGGCTGCTTTTTAATTTTTGAACGAATTGATTTAGTCTATCCTCAAGACCTTCAGCAATGATTCTTACACCATCCATATTATTTTGGACAGTGCCCTTAATCTCGTATGTTTGTGCTAACTGGAATACAAAGGGGCGAAATCCTACACCTTGAACTCTTCCCTTGATCGTTATTAAGATGGATTTACTCATCTCTCAAAAAGACTCCTAATCCAATCAAACCAGCTTTCCATTCCTTCATCTGATTTTGATGATACCTGAATAAACTCCGATTTAGGATTTACCCCTTGCAAATCCTTTTTTGCTTGTTCTATATCAAAATCTAAGTATGGCAATAAATCGATCTTATTTAAAATGACCAACTCCGCAACACGAAACATAACAGGATATTTTACAATTTTATCATTTCCTTCTGGAATACTAAGAATAACTACTTGGTGTTCTTGCCCTAAATCAAATTTTGAAGGACAAACTAGATTGCCTACATTTTCAATAAAAAGAAGATCAATCTCGTCTAGATCAAATTCTGGTAGAGCCTTAGAAACCATTCTAGCATCTAAATGACAGATTCCATTCGTCTCTATCTGTATTGCTTTAGCTCCTACTGCTCGAATACGTTCCGCATCTCTTTCAGTAGCTAAATCACCTTCAATAACACCAATTCTAAATTCATTTGACAAAGCACTAACTGTTTTCTCTAATAAAGTAGTTTTTCCAGCACCTGGAGAACTCATTACATTGATGACCACTGTTTTACTTTTTGCAAATATATCCCTATTAAATGATGCAGCTTTATTATTATCAAATAAGGCATCTTGATCTAGTATTATTTTCATCGATATTAGCTCCTTGTTTTCATGTATTATTTTATCTTAAAAATCCTAATTAAAATGAGTGAACTCGTTCATCTACTTTTATAAAGAAAAGGTTAAACGAAAACTTACTCCCCTTGATAGGACTTAACTTTCAGAGTTTCGCCGGCGGTTAATTCGCCACTTGGGAAATTGCATTCAGGACAGACAGCTACATGCTGACTCGGATGATATTCCAGACCACATAACACGCATTTTGCTTTTGCTTCTTCTTTAATAATGATCAACTCGGCATCCTTTTGTAGCATCTCAATATTCCTAGATTTAAAAATATCAAAAGCCATTTCTAAAGCATCGGGCAAAGCATTACTTAATTCTCCAACTACTAATTCCACTTTGCTCACCCGTTTAATATTTCTTTTCTCAGCATCATTTTTTATCAGATCCAGTATATCTCCCATTAAAGCAACTTCATGCATATACATCTCCCATTTCATCCTCAGTATCGTCATGCTAATTATTTTTGATGCTTTCTTCTATGAATCTTTTAATGCAATATACCATTTGTTTCTAAACTTTTTTAAACGAAAAAAGTGAAGATCGGTTTCCTCTTCAAATTGAAGAGGAAACACATTTTCACATTGTAGACACTTCATTTTATTTTCATAGGAAAAAACATGAAGCATATTCCCACAATTGGGACATAATTTACTTACTGCTTTCATTTCATTTCCGTCAGGATAAATATAGATAGGTTGATTCTTAATAAATTGATCTTCTCCTTTTTTCATCGTATGAGGATCTAGATTTTCAAGAGGATACCAATTGAATCCACTTATTCTATCAACTAAACTATCTATTTTCTCTATATCATCTTCGATAATAGGAGAAACAAGCTCTTTTGCTGTTTGAATAAGATTTTTTTTTATTTCCTTAAAAAATTCTAATCTATTCACATTTTTTCACTCCAAAGCTTAATCTGCTCAACTACCATTTGAACCAATTGAGGAACCTGTGATTGAACCACATCTGTTAATTCAAGCCCTAAACTAATTGTTTGAGGTTGAATACCAAACATGACCATTTCCTCAGGCAGCCTATCTCGGAGTTTTGCAGCAGATAAAACCTCTTGAATGCCTACTTGATGAACCGACATTTTAACTCCAAAATATTTTGGGATTTCTTCCCCTGTTACCGTAATCAAAGTTCCTGGTTCTTTTCCTGCATTAATTGCATCAACAATGATCAGATAATCAGCATCTTCAACAGGAGTTAATAGCCTTATTCCATCCGTCGTTCCTTCGACAATCTCTATTCCTAACGAATCTGGAATTGCTTCTTCTAAAAAGGGAATAACATGGACGCCAACACCCTCATCTTGGTAGAGGCTGTTACCAATCCCAATTACTTTAATTATTTTGTTTTGTTTTGCTGCTTCTTTCATTTTTGTCTCGTTCACCATTAAACACCCTCGTTGTCTTGATCTTTATGTTCCTTTTTATAACCAGTAATAAACATCGATGAAATAGTTCCATTACGACTGAGAAAAGCTTCACGGAGAGACATGTATACATGGATGATCACAAAAACGACAAATACCCATGCTACTAAATGGTGTAATGAGCGAACCGCAAAGCTACTTCCTCCAAAGATCAACGGAACCCAAGCAAACAATGAACCTAAAGATGAAT
>JAENYW010000109.1 GCA_016841555.1 Tepidibacillus decaturensis | reverse complement strand
ATCGCTGATGCTTCCGACGTATTATTCATTTGCTTTTGCACAACTATTTGTATGTGATCAGCAGCGGATGTTAATGGATAGTCCTCATTATTTGGTATAGAGCTTTGAACTTTAATCTTCATTCCAATCCTCAAATCTTCCAAGGATAGCTCTTTTTCTGATGACGAATCTATGATTGTATCTTTATTTAATTGATAATAGACAGCGATAGGCTTACTATCACTTTCTTTATTTGGTGATTCTGTCACAAGTACCTCATTGGTAGTTGAATTAATAGCAATAATATATCCAATAAGTTCATGTAATTCTTTTTTTTCTTTTTCTATTACAGCAGAGGGTTTGTTTTCAGGAATATTTTTAGGTTCATTATTTAGTATAGTTTCTTGCTCCCGACTACATCCAATAAAAATAAAAATTACTACAAATATTAAAAGTCCGCTTCTTTTTAACATATATTTTAATCCTTTCATACATTAATTATCTGTTCTGTACAAACTTTACAATATAACAATTATACAATAAATACATTCCTAATCTCTATTCTTTTTTCTTAATTGTACCATTTTATTTAATATACGATTACTTATATCTACCCAAAACCAAGAATATAAAAAGCTAAATAAGTAAACTAGGGCTATTATGCTCATATTACTTTTTGTGACGAATGGTCCTAGAATAGCTCTATGGGGAATAATGAAAGTATAAGGAATAGGAGGAGTTTGAATTCTGATTTTGAGTAAAAGAAAAACAGACTGTGGTCACGATACACAGCCTGTTTATATTACTAATCTCTATTTTTTAACTAGGTACATTTTCAATAAAGCGATACTAAACCCTTACTTTTACTCATTTCTATTCTGAACTTGATTCCGATACGCTTCATTTAATTTTTTCACCTCTGCATAAAGCTCTTTAATAACCTCTTTTTCTTCTGGGAAAGAGCCTCCCCAATGATTGGTCAATGCTGGCATCGATTTTGAAATGTGATGATATAGCACCCAAACCTTTATTTTTTCTTTTAATTCGTCATTACTTTCACCAACTAATAATTCTGTGTATTTCTCGATTAATCCATCGAAAGCTTCTAAAAATTTTGCATCCAACCCAAACACTCCATTCAATAAGAATTGCTTTTCTTTATCATCATATCATTCTTCTTTTAACTACAGCAATTCTAAAAGTATGAATATTACTTTCTCAACACTCTTCCTGTCGTACCATCAACGACTATATATTCACCTTCTTTTAGGGAGGAAGTTCCTATTTTTGTACCTAATACAGCAGGTATTTCATATTCTCTTGCAACTATTGCAGCATGGGATAAAGCACCACCAGTATCTGATACAACAGCAGCTGCTATCCCAAATAACGGTGTCCAAGTTGGATCTGTATATTGACAAACAAGAATGTCTCCTTGCTTTAATTTTTTGAAATCATCTACACTAGTTATGATTCGAACAGGTCCTTCTGCTAAACCATTGCTTCCTGATATTCCAATAATGACATCACTATTTTCATCATGTTTTTTTGATAGCTGGATAATACTTTGCTTCCAGTTGGTTTGATTTTTCCCCAAATTATCCTTTCGATGTTTAATTAGCTGCTTATCGATACTTTTAAAGAAATTTTCTTCTAACTCTTCCTTTTTGATGTATATCATATCTTTCGTGTTCTCTAATATCCCTTCTTTTGCAAGTCTTGACCCTAATTCATTGATTACTCTTCTCCCATAATGGAAGATACTTTCAATGAAAAATACAGTTTCTTCACGATAAATATATATATTTCTTAATTTCTGATAGCTCCATCTAAATAATTTGTTAAAAGGTCCCTTTAATTTTTTTTCGAAATTCGAATGCCATAAATGATATTTTTCCGCTCGCTCTGCTTCTTTTTGTCTTCTATCTTCTAAGTGAGGATCCTGTACAGTCGCCTTCAAAATATCTAAGAAGGATATTTGATCATCTAACCATGATTTACTTATAAAGGGTTGATACATTTTCTCGGTTCTATATCCATATTGATCTAAAAAATGTTGGATGCTATCCCATATTTGCTTTCCATTAGGAATAGAAAATAATTTTGAATGAAAGTCTGTAATATCTTTATAATCTCCATCTAAAATAAATGTCTTTACTTTAGGATACTGAGCAATCTGTAATGCTACTGCAGTAAGTTTTTTATCAATGATAGATGTTTTATAATCAAGATTCGTAGTAATAACATCACTAAGAGCAGGTCTATTTTGTTTACTTGTAAAGACTTTTATAATCGTAGATAAGGAGAATAAAGGTAACATCGTAGCATTTACAATAAAATAGAAACGTAAATGACTAACCCTTTTAGCTAAATCAAACAAGCTATTGAATGTGTCTATTAGCTCCTGTGTAGATAAGTCTTTCACCTTTAAACCTTTCATCTCTTTCATAAAAATATTAACTTCTTGGGACAATTCTGCCCATCGTTTATCCTGTTCCTTCGTTGCTTTGATAAATTTACGTGGGATAGTGATTAATTTCCATGTTAACTTTATCTTGGGAGGTTGTAAACGAATCAAGCCTTTTTCGTCTATCTTAATCAAGTCTGTTGCTTTGGTAAGTCGTACACCTAGCTCTTCTCCTCGATCTAATAATGCTTGATAACTCATGGTTACGATAGAATAATCTAAAGGAGTTGGTGCTTCAGGGTAATGCTCCAAAAGGTCATCTAATATTTTGATTTGTGTTTTGCTTAAATCCTTGAATATAGTCTGTTCTGTTTTATTTAGGGTAGTTATAGGACGGGCTTGTAGGAGATAAAATCTACCATTCGTATAAGCCCACTCAATATCTTGAGGATAGCTATAATGTACTTCCACCTTATCAGCTAATCTGCCTAGCTCCTGTAATTGCTCGTTGGTAAGAGAATATGCTTTCCGCAGCTTTTCTGGTACCTCTAATAAAGCTGTTCTTTCTCCCTCTAATCCAAGAACAAGTTCTTGTTCTTTTGCACCTAACTCTTTAATAACGACATTCATGTGCTTTTTATTTATAATATAGGTATCTGGAGTCACTTGTCCGGATACAACTAATTCACCTAGTCCATAGGATGAGGTAACTAACATTTCATTTTCACTCTGAGTTAATGGATTATTCGTGAAAATGATACCAGAAACCTTGGCATCTACCATCTCTTGAATAACGACAGAGATAAATACCTTGTGATGATCATAAGCTTTTTTTTGTCGATAAGCCATTGCTCTTGCTGACCATAAGGAAGCCCAGCAGCTTTTTGTATAATGTAATAGCTCCTTTTCACCCTTTACATATAAAAAGGTTTCCTGTTGACCTGCAAAGCTTGCATCTGGCAAATCCTCTGCTGTAGCTGATGAACGTACTGCTACATATATCTCTTTTTCCATATTTTTTTCTAATGCTTTATATGCGTGAAGTATATCTTTCTCTATTTCTGGTAATATATCTTGCTCCATTATTGCTTATCGTATCATTGCTGATTTTTCTTCTATGTCAGTAATGTCCTGCCAATTTATAGCCATTAAAATTCTAGCTATATGCTCCTGTAATTCATTTGCTAAAATGAAGTTTTTATAAGCATTCACATGAATACAAAAGCCATTAGGTACAGGAAAATCGTTGGTGATTAGTTCTCCAAGATTTGCCCCCTTTCCTCCAACTAAATCAATATTCGTTTTGTTTACTTCATTCAACGTTAATATATAGTTTTTTGACATCGCTCTCTCCCCTTATTCCTTTTCTTTAAAGCGAAATCCAATAAACAATCCTAAAAGAGCCAGCATAGCTAATAAAATAAATGTTAGGTGGTAACCGTTAAAGACTTTGGCAGACTGATCATTCATAATAATCATATTTGTAAGGATAGGAATACTTATTGCTCCACCTATGTTTCTACTGATTTGAATAAGCCCACCAATAACTGCTTGCCTATTTTCATCTACAGCATTTTGTGAGGATGCCAGAAGGATTGGGATAATCATTCCAAGTCCTATTCCAATTATGATGACAAAGAGAAAATGTACAGAATGATGTATATGATAGATATTTGCAAGAATAAGTAATATTAATCCTGTTGTGGATAGGAACCAGCTAATAGAAACTAATCTGGAAACCTTAAATTTTTTCGATAAAAATCCACTCATAATTCCTCCTACTCCAACACCTACTGAAAAAAGAAGTAGCATTTTTCCTCCTGCCATAGCCCTAAATCCTAATAATTGTTGTCCATAAAGTGGTAAAATACTTATCAAGCCGTATACAAGCATTCCTAATAAAAGCATACTGACGAATGAAAGTTTAACCTGCTTTATTTTCATAAGATCGAATGGGAGAATAGGATTAATATGCCTCTTTTCCTGTATCAGAAAACCAACAAAGACAAGGACTGCTACGAATAAAATGATCATGTTTTGAAGACTTAAGAAGCTGTTTTCCTGTAGCTGAAAGAAAAGAAGAAATAATATTAAAGAAAGACCTAGTGCAACACTACCTCAATAGTCAATTTTTTTAATACGTTTATTGTCATTTTTTATTGTGTCAAAATAGCCATACTTGATAAGAAAAAAAGCTACCATGCCGATAGGCAAATTAATGAAAAAAGTAAACCTCCAGTTATAAATATCTGTTATTACTCCCCCCATGATAGGACCAAGGATATTTGCAAAAACTTGAATAGCAGATAATATACCGAGCATTTTTACTCTTTTCTCAGGTGCAAATAATTCACTAATCATCGCTATAGCAGATGGTGCAACTGCTCCCGCTCCTATTCCCTGAATAATACGAAAAATGATTAATTGGACCATGGTTTGAGAGAAACCACTTAAACCAGTTCCCAATAGAAAAAGCAACAATCCCCCTAAGTAAAATCTTTTTCTTCCATACATATCGGATAACACAGAAAACATTGGAATAGTTATTGTAGAGGCAATCATATAGGAGCTAAACACCCATCCATATAATTCCTTTTGTCCAAGATCACTAGTAACGGTAGGTAGAACCGTAGCGATAATGGTCTGCATCAATACGGATGCAGTCAAGCCTAGCAAAATTCCGAGAAAGGATAGATTTCTTTTTTTATCTTCCTTCATAATTAATTCCCCTTAATACAATAGATACTCTAGCTCTATATTCTTCTACTAATGAAGTTGGTTTACCTTCAGAAAGCCATTTTAGTAGGGTGTAGAAATAAATACTGACAAGTATATCTGCAACTTCACTTGGTTGAAAATTATTTCGAAACTCACTCGTTTGTTGCCCGTAATATAGAATGCTTTCAAAAATCCTTTGTAATTCTAATAGGTTTTTTGCTTCTTTTTCAAATTCTGGGGAAGATAGCTTCTTAATAATTTCATAAGAAATAAGTCTAGTCATCACTTTATCCTCTTCACTGGTTCTAGCCAATAGTTCAAAGATTGCAAGTAGCTTCTCCCCTGCACCTGTTATATCAGCTAAATCCTTTACTAGCTTATCTTTTGTTATTGCTAGACGCTGTTCCCCCAAGTAGGTTAAGATAGCATCCTTTGTAGGAAAATGAATAAAGAAAGTTCCTTTGGCTACATCCACTTTTTCCGTAATTTCTTGAACCGTTGTATTTTCATACCCTTTTTCTATAAAAAGAGAGATAGCTGTATTAAAAATTTTTTCTTTGGTTCTTTCCTTTTTGCTTTTTCGTTTCTTTTCCATGTCTATTCTCCTTCAACAAAACGATTTAAAATTGACCTCGGTCATTTTAATACTACAGTCATTTTACAATAATTTCTTTAATTTTGCAACAAAAAAAATAGCAACAAAACGATTTGCTTTGTTACTATTTTATAAAGGATTTATATTGTAAAAGTATAGCCAAGAGCTTTACTTAATATAAAAACCATATAACTTTATTGGTCTTGCTGTAGCTTTTCATCTACATAAGAGATGAATTCCTGTGCTTTTATAAATTCTTCACGAAGCTCTTCTGGTATCTTCGTTCTATCTAGACCTTTACTTGTGTCTATTTCGCTTTTAGCCATAATTGTTTCATATGTCATAAGGGCTTCTATATATTGATTAAATTCCTGAGAAGTTAATATTTCCTTACTTGAACGTACTCCATTTAATTTATCATAATAAGGCTGAACTACCATCATAGCCTGCTTTATTTCAGTAGCTTTTTCTGATGAGAGTTGCTCATAATCTACATTTCCGTACTCATCTCCATACTCTAGCTTAGAGCTTGTTACTACTTTTAGAAGCTTTGTAAAATTCTCATACTCCTCTTCTCCTAGTTCTCCCTTTGCTTGTGATAATTTCATATTAAATTGTATGTATTTATCCATCGTTATACTGGCAACTTGTCTTTTTAAATGTTCAAAGGAACCATAGAGATCATCTGATAATAGGACTTGATAAGCAAAACCAGTTGTTGGAATCAGTAGTAAAACAGCTAATACACTAATTATTATCCTCTTTTTCATATTACTTCCCCCTTCGATTTTATAGATATGATACATCACTACTTTTTTTAATACAGGTGATGGTACGATTTCCTTTCCTTTCTTCTGCAAGGATTCTGTTAACCTATTTTCTAAATCCATTATGCATTCCTCACTTTCTCTAAAAGAATAGGATGACTATTATACCCATGTTGGCGAAGTTTTTTTAATGCAGCACTTATTCTTGATTTAACTGTTCCAATAGGAATCCCTATAATTTTTGCAACATCTTCTTGTGAGTATTCATTTAAATAACGAAGAATAATGACCTGTTTAAGCTTGTAAGGTAAGCTTTCCACTAACGAAACAAGGTGTTTATTGTCGATTTTATCAATGATATCGTCAGCTATATCTAATACCATTCCTTGCTGATATTTCTCCACTTTTTTCGCAATACGAAGCTGCCTCCATCTTTTTCTGCGGTAGGATTGTATTTGTTTCATAGCAATCCCCATTAACCAAGGCTTAAACTGTCTATTGCTATCATATTTTTTAAGCGATTTGTATGCCTGTATGTAAATGTCCTGGATTACATCATCTACATCTGATTTATTTTCTAATAAAAAATAAACATTTCGATAGACATCTTGGATCGTTTTTTCATATAGCTCTCCATACGCTATTCTATTACCCGATAAAATAAGTTCAATCAGTTCTGTATACTCGCTTTGGTCAGCCATACTCTTCCCTCCCTCCTTCCTTTTACTATATATTGGCTATAAAAAGAAATATCGTTCGAAATTTTTTTATAAATTAAAATCCTCAAAAAAAGACCGTAAATGTCATAGCATCTACGGTCATTAACCACCCAGTGTAACATCCTGCTGATTATGCCATTTTAACGCTTCAAAAATATGTTCTTCATTGAAGTCTGGCCAATAATCGTCTAAAACATAGAAGTCGGAATAAATGGATTGCACTGGTAAAAAGCCGCTTAATCTTCTTCTGCCGCCCCATCGAATAATTAAATCAATGCGGGAAACGTCCCTCGATTGAATGTGATTGTAAATGTTATTTTTATTAAGGTCTTTAGCAGAAGCTAAATCAAGTAAGTCCCAATACCAGCCATAATTAACTAGAAAATTAACCTTTATCCCGCCTCTACCTATATTTGTTCTATTTGTATAAGGTTTTAGTTCCTCTGGAAACATTGGTGAATTAGCATTTCCTATCACTAATAATTCTGCATCCTCATTTAATAGCATGTTCACAGCATCTACTGTGGCTTTAGAAAATGCCTCAGTTTGTTCCTTAGGGCGTCTTGTATTATCTGTAGTAAAGCCATAATAGGTGATTTCATCAACACCAAGCTCTTTACATAGACGATACAGCTTAAGCCCAGGTTCCAAACCATTTTCATAGCCATTTTCCTTACTTAAGCCATTTTTAACCGACCATCTTCGATTACCATCTGGTATGATTCCAATATGCTTAGGTATTCTCATATAATCACCTCTGAATAGAGTTATTTCCATTCAGAGATGAGTTTATACGTATTCATATTTATAATTAACGATTAAGCTTGATACATGAACCATTTTCCAATATCCTTAAAACCAAGACGTTTATATATTGCTCCTGCTGCTGGGTTATCATAAAACAAGCATAATGTTCGACCTTCATCTATAATATCTTGACATAAGGCTGTCATACATAAGCTGGCGTATCCCTTTTGCCTGTGAGCAGGATGGGTGCTAACTCCTACAACCATCACAGAATGGGAATTTTCAGCAGTAGTTGAGGCAGATGAAACCACTTTATCTCCTTCTTTTATCATATAGGTTCTTCCTGTACCTGTAGCTAAAGTGTGTTTATAGCTTTCCTTAGAGGAAGCAGTTATATGGAATTCCTCTATTTGATTGCGTAATTCAAATATCGCCTCAACATCATCAATTGTAGCTTTTTGTATGGTTAAACGATCTATATTTTTATCCAATAGATGATCATTATCACATGCTGCAAAATACATCTCTTTCATCATTTTTACATCTATAAGCGTGGAGAATTGTTCAATTAATTCCTTCTTACCAGAAAGCACTTCAAAAGCTGCATCTTGCTTGATAATAGCTACAAACCCTTGAATGTCAAAGGTTTCTTTAGCATAAACAATATACGAATGATAATACCGTAGTAATACTGCCTTTATATTTCCACTATCCGTATACTCAGCCCACAGCTCCTGAAAATCATTATCATATCCGAAATTTTCTACATCACCTATGATGAATAGATTCATCGCTTTTTCTTCTAACAGATAATCCATTAATTGCTTATTATCCTTCAATGATAATTTTCGAATCATTTCATCTCAACCCCAATCTATACTAAATTAAAATCATGTATATAAAATATTATATAATAAACATTTGTATAAGTATTCTATCAATAGCTCTTATTTCCTTCTATTGTTAAAAAACTATAATAAGCCTATCGTTTTTAATTAACGATAAGCTTTATAATGGTAAATAGTTATCTTAATAGCACCATACTTCCAGTTAATTCACTTCATTCTACTTCTTTGTTTCCCTTCTTTATGAATTTTTTTCCATTTTTCTTTATGGGCAATTTGTGCTTTTTGATCTTCTTTTCGAGCAAGATATGCTAGTTCCTTCTGTAGCTTAAGATAATTTTGATATCTTCCTTGGTCCAATGTCCCTTCCTCTAATGCTTTTCGTACGGCACAGTTAGGTTCATTTTGATGCTGACAGTCATTGAAATAGCATTGAGAGGCTAATAACTCGATATCCTTAAAGGTATCAATCATTCCATCGCTTGATTCCCAAAGCTGTAGCTCTCTCATTCCTGGAGTATCAATCATACAACCCCCTCT
>JAENYW010000108.1 GCA_016841555.1 Tepidibacillus decaturensis | reverse complement strand
TAAAACGGATAAATAGTATGCTTCCCTAATAACTTGTTTACCGTGTAATCTTTCATTTGGTGAGAAAAAGCTTGTAGATGGCTACCTATCCCTATACTCGGAATAACAGAACGGCTTCGAAATATTTCCCCTAAAGTATCCTTAAAATCTATATTACCGCTATAAAAGTGATATCTAGCAACAGCAGAATAAATTAATTCATTAGGATATGGATCCGTAAAAAAAGGTAACATCTTACTGCCTCCCTAGCTATATTGACTAATATCTATCATGTCTATATAGCTAGGGTTTTAGACACTCCATGGTCCCATTTACTAATTTAAAATTACTTTATTAAGATTTTAGGTTATAAATAGAATTCTTGTAATGGATTCTTTATGTATCCGTTGGCTTCCAATAGTTCATATGGGTGTTGTTTTTTCTCTAAAGATCTTTTTCGTAAGACTAATAACGGTAACAATTCAGTATTTTTTACTATCGGCTTTATTTTTTGCTCTTTCTTCTGCTGATTTAAGGCAATTGCTGTTTGAATCGCTTCTGATTTCAATAAATTATAATTTGAGTCGATTGGATTTTTTTCAATAATTTGTTCTACCGACTTTTTGAGTTCATTAACATTCAAATAGTCAAAAATTCCAAGATCGGCTAACTCAATGCTCAAACTTTCAATTGTGTCTTTACGTTTATATTCAATTGTATTTTGTCTTTCTTTAAATGCCTCTTGAATACGACCTGATATTTCTGAATTCCTTTTATGATTCAGCATTAATTCATCTAAGTTAATCATAATATCCTCATATTTCATCATATCAGCTAGATTGTTTGCGCGAATAGCTTTCATCATTGGTTGAATTATTTGCATATCTTCTCTTGCAGTTTGTTTAATTACCCCTGATGTGATGATTTCATCTGGATTATCCTCATCAAATAAGACTCGCTCTTGTGATAAAATAAATAAATTTACAGCAACTGCAGTAATCCCTTGGCATTCATCATAAAACGTTTTTTTAATTTCTTCTGTAAGTTCAGAATAATCTTTTAAACACTGTAATTTCCATAGAGTATCTAAAAAGAACTGCCATTCCTCACTATCTTCATCCATACGATCCCAAATTATCGACCCTTCACTAGCAGCACGCCTTGCTTGTCTAAAATTACCTTTAAATAACTTTTGAGCTTTAGAAGTCCCTATTAATACCGTTGGAATACCAACTGTATTTGAGAGCGTTACAAAGAAATTAAGCATTTCCTCTTGATCATTCTTTGAATGAAGTAGATGCTGAATTTCATCGATAACAAGAACACCTATACCATACATACTGGCAAGTGATGTCATATGCAAAAGCATTGTAGAAGTGACTCTGTTTAAATAGCCATATTTCTCAAGATAACGCGTACCTAATAAATCATCAATTGCTTTGAAGAAGCTTTTACAAAGAGTTGATAAACTTCCGTCATAAGGGCAGTCAATTTTCAGCCATACGATTTGTGTTCGGTTAAATGGTTGTCCATGATATTCTTTATGTTTAATTACTTGTGGATACATAAGAAGCAGGCGTTCAATAGCTGTTGTTTTTCCAATTCCAGATATTCCAATGATGGATAAACTATCTGCAGTTGAACGAATATAATCTAAACGTTCATCAATATATTTGTGTGCTTCTTCCTCTTCTTCTCGCAATTCATGTAGGGTACGAATCCGTTCAAAGAATGATTTGTCTAAAGGGTTTCTCGCTAAATAACCCCGTCGAATTAAAGTAGATAGTCGGCGTTCGACCTCAAAATGAATTGGCAAAGGTTGAATGAAATTCTTAACTCGTTTTAAAACATGATAACGAATATTAGCTTCACTCAATTTGTCCTTCTTACTAATTCGAGGTGTCATCATAAAACGCTCTAATACATCATCTTCATCAAATATTTGTGGAAGAGCCTCTATGAAAGGGTTATTTTCATATTCGTTTAATGGTTGTTCTTTGTAAACTGCATTTTCAAAATCACCTTTTAAAACAACAATATCGTTATTCTTTTCCAAACTCTTCATCTCGCTTCTTCTTAAGTTTATCCATAAGGCGTGAGCTTGATTTTTGTGTTGGTTGACCATCTATTTTCTCTTTTTTGGAGAAACTAATTACTTTCCCCTTAACTTCGACTGACTTAGTAGTCAAATCAAATTTCTCATCTTCTCGGTTTAATGATTTTTCTACTTGTCTATTTACTCGAATACCTTTTAACTTCTCAGATTTATTAAGTGGCTGTCCTTTTTCATATTTCTTCTCTTTCATAGCTTGTTTTACTATTTCTTCAATTGCTAGGTTCGTATTCATCATATTTTCGCGTTGTTTGATTTGTTGATCTGCCTTCAATTCCTGAAGTAACTCCTGATAAAATTCAATTTCTTCAAGTGCATCATTTTTATATTGAATACTAGTATCTAGCAAATAACTTATATCGAAACTTTTCCCGTCTGAATGCGGTAAATAAATATTATTCATTCCTCGTGGATCATAAACGATTTCAACACTCGTATTCTTATATTTCACATACCACTGCTCATTAATTGCTCTTTCAGAACTATAATATAACCCTTTGAACTTAAGACCTGCCCGTGTAATCCTTGCTTTTCCTTTAGGTAATAAATTTAATCTGTATATATTTCTATCATCAACTATTTGCAAACGACCTTTTTTATTTGCAATTCCCCAATTCCATAAATTGGTAGGTGTAGCTGTTAGACCACTTGTGATCATTCCCTTTTCAAGTGGATACTGTTCAATTATTTTTTGATTATGTTGCAGAACTAAATGAATAATGATTTTTGTGAATTCTTCTAGATTCAATTTTGCATCTAATCGATAATCCCTATCCCCACGCTCTCGAAACTCCTTTTGAATTGCTCCAGGTGTTTTTCGTTTAATCGTTCCATTAATTGTTCGAAATTGACGTTCTATAATTCCTTTTAAATCTCCACGATAGGCAGAAGTATTTTCTATTTTGATATTTAAATTATTAATTAAATTTTCTACAGAATAACCTTCAAATTCACCTCTATCAGCAATGATAATCTCTGGTAAATGCCTAGCTGGCCATTGTTCTTCATCGATTTCTATACCATATCGTTTACAGTATTCAACTTTATTCATTACCATATTATCTAGCGCCATCATTGCACCAATCCATGAAGGTCCTTCAAGTCCTATATAAATCCCAGTTAACATGCGAGAATAAACGTCAATAACTCCGTAAACTATTGGGCGACCGATAATTAAAGATCTATCAAAAGAGCTGACTAAATAAATATCTGCTATTGTAGCATCAACTTGAAAACGTGTACCTGGGCCATCAGTCTCTAAGGTAGAATTACTTAAGATCGGACGATGTTTTAAATCAAATTCTTTAGAGCTTTTTCTTAGTGAAATATCAAGAAATGGATTCTCGTTTTTCTTAAACCAATAATAAAATTGATTGTAAGTAGGTATTCTAGATGAATCCCAAATACTGTATTTCACTTTATCGTTTTCATAGTATTGATCCGAATAAAACTCCCGTAGTAGATAGTCATATGCATCTGACAGAGTAATTTGTTCCTTCTTGCGGTAGTATTTCTTAATTACATAATCAAACTGCTTTTTTACTTCCTCAGTGATATTAATACCTTGCTGCCCGTCATCAGACAAATTAAACTTTCTAGGACGACCTACTTTTGATTCCGAAAGGGAACGCTCTTTTCCTTTACCACCTGAATACATATAGTCTGGTAAAAGTGCATTTTTATTTAATCCACGTTGCCAAAATCGTGAGAAAGCTCGTTTGATTTTTATTTCACTGATATGAGCCTTACTGGCAATCTCTGAAAATATAGCTTCACGTGTTTTCTTTTCTAATAGTTTCTCTTTATATTTGTCCCAGCCACTTGATATAATATCCCAATCTTCATCACGCTTTTTAATTTGCTTTGGGGTTAAATCACTATCTGAATAACTTTTAGCGTACGGATCTGGAATAGCTAATAATATTTCTGCCTGCATTTCATCTTCAAGCGAATTTATGTCTACACGTTTCGGCATTGAAGTATCTCCTTGCAATTCTACATAGTAAGCAATTGGTGGGGCTATTTCGATTATTCGTATACGATATTTATCTTGTTTATTGACATATTGATATACCTGATTGTAAAAAATCATATCGCCCTCACCTTCTCTGAAAAGTCTTTTCTAACAGCTTTTATTTGAGTAATTTGATTAACGTCTAACTTTTTTAACAAGTCTATCTCTATTGTTTTTGTGATAATAAGATGTTTAAATAAAGTGATTCCGCTTCCTGTTAATAGCCCATGAGTTTTGTCAAATTGATGAGCTATCCCACGTACTGTAAGTTCTTCTGAGAGTAACTTCCCGATTAGATATACACTCCACTCCTCAATGTCAGATACACTAGTATCTTCAAACCCCTCTATATCTTTTAAGTCTGTGTAGCCATGAACAAAGGCTATATTAGTCGCCATTGTTTTATGTACTTCATTTTCTGTAACGATACCCCAATCAATTCCTTGTCGTTCCCAATATACACGCTCGATTTCAAATTTCTCTAATACTCTTTCTTTAATCAAATCTTTCTTGTATTTTAACGTACGTGCTACATCAACTTGTTTTAGATCTTCTCGAGTAGTTATAACAAAATCTGTTGTTATCACTTCAGGCTCTTTTGTCTTTGGATTTATTGGATGTTTAATGCCTAATTCATTGGCAATCACTAACGTTTCTTCAATTGGTAATAATGGATACTGTTCACGTATATCCACCACTGAATCTGAAAATTCCAATAAATAAAAGTAATTTCGTTCTAAGTCTGAAAGAAATTCATACTGTCTCGGAATTTTAATACCTTTAAGTCGAGTAGAACGACCAAGAGAGGAAACATCTTGAATCGTTAGCCAAGGTTTATACTCCAACCCAACTCCTTGCCCGCGACCATCTTTAATCCTCTTTTCAATTGCATGAGATCTTTTGCGCTTAGCCATTCTATTGCCTCCTATTTAAATTCCGGTCTAAGAACTTTATGTAAAAAAAATAAAAAACAACCTCTTATGGATATAATACCCTAAGAGGTTGTTTTTTATCAAACTTTATTATAAATTATCAATCTTTTTTATAAATTATCGAACTTTATTATAAATTATCAATCTTTATTTAAAAACTACACTAAACTTTATTATTAGTGAACACCTACTCCACCGTAACACTCTTTGCGAGGTTACGTGGTTTGTCAACATCGTTGCCTCGGGCTAATGCCGCGTAGTAGGCAAGTAGTTGTAATGGAATGACGGCTAATGCTGGGGTAAGCAATGCTAATGTTCTTGGGATGGTGATTACTTCATCCACTGAATGGAACAGGTCTGTATTACCATCTAATGTGATTCCAAGAACATAGGCTTCGCGAGCCTTTACTTCTTTAATATTGCTTACCATCTTGTCATAAATATCTTCTTGTGTGGCTAAGGCAATGACTGGTATCCCATCGGTAATTAAAGCTAATGTGCCATGCTTTAATTCTCCTGCAGGATATGCCTCAGAGTGAATATAGGATATTTCCTTTAGCTTTAATGATCCTTCTAAGGATACTGCATAGTCCATGCTACGACCAATGAAGAAAAGGTCTTCGTAATGAGCATAGCGTTCGGAAAATTCTTTGATGATAGGAGCGAATTCTAGTAGTTTTTCTGCTTGTGCAGGAAGCTCCTTGATTGCTTGAATATATTGGGTAATCTCTTGATTATTCTTTGTTTCACGAATTTGTGCAAAATATAGACCAAGTAAATAGATAGCAATAAGCTGAGAGGTATAAGCCTTCGTCGATGCTACAGCAATCTCTGGGCCAGCAAGGGTTAATAATACTTCATCTGCGTCGCGAGCAACAGAACTACCTTTTACGTTCGTTATCGCTAATACTTTTACTCCATTTTTTTGACTTTCTTTCATGGCAGCCAATGTATCTGCTGTCTCACCCGATTGACTGATAACGACCACTAATGTATTAGGTGTATGAATAGGGTTACGATAGCGATATTCAGACGCAACGTCCACCTCTACAGGAATACGTGCTAGATTCTCGAGGGCAACCTTTCCTACCAAACCTGCATGGTAAGCTGTACCGCAAGCGACAATATGAATCTTGTCAATGGAGCGAATTTGCTCTTGGCTTAGACTAATTTCATTGGACAAATCTATTTTATTCACGTCATGATCGATTCGGTTTAATAGAGTGTCTCGATAAGCCTTGGGCTGCTCGTAGATTTCTTTGAGCATAAAGTGCTCAAACCCATCCTTTTCAGCGGTTTCTACGTCCCATTCCACATGAAAGCTATCACGTTGAATTGGTTTCCCTGTTGTTGTTGTCAGTTGAATGTTATCGGATGTAATGACAGCCATTTCACCATCATTCAAGATATAGATATCCCTTGTATGCTCTATTAATGCAGGTATATCGGAAGCAATAAAGTTTTCCTTTTCCCCTATTCCTACGATTAACGGACTAGCAAGACGAACTGCTATCATTTTGTCTGGCTCGTGCTTATAGATGATGCCTAAGGCATAAGCCCCTTCCATTCTTGCTACTGCTTTTTGCACAGTGGAAACAAGATCGCCATCATACATATCTGCTAATAGATAGGCGATTACTTCTGTATCTGTTTCAGAGGCAAATTCTGCCCCTTTTTCTATTAATTCATTCTTAATTTCTTGGAAATTTTCAATAATCCCGTTATGGACAACAACGAATTCTCCCTTTTCATCCATATGAGGGTGGGAATTAGAGTCTGAAGGCTTACCATGAGTAGCCCATCTTGTGTGCCCAATAGCTAAGCTTCCACTTAGTGGTGATTGCTCTAATAGCTCCTCTAATTGGCTTAACCGCCCTACAGCTTTCTTTAATTGAATATTTCCATCATTGTATACTGCAATTCCCGCAGAGTCATATCCACGGTACTCTAATTTTGTTAATCCATTTATAAGAATTGATTCAGCATTGCGCGAACCAATGTATCCTACGATTCCACACATATTGAAGTTGTTCCTCCTCTTAATTATCGGAGGCAAATCACACGCTGATTATCAGGGGATGTTGCCCCCGACATTCCATTTATTTTTTTGTACTCAAGCGTATTCTTGTATTACATGAGTCATAAAGCTTTGTTAGAAGAGTCACCTCTTCCTTTTGAGCTTTATATCTACGGTAGTCATGTCTACCGGAAGGCATCCGCCGACTTATTCGATAAACCTTCTCCTCGTCAACTACCTATTAAGTAGTCCTGGCGCTTCCTTTTTAATTCTACCCTCCCTTTCATCCATTATTTTTTTACATCACTAGATCATGTTCTAGATTTCCTCCTACCTATCACCCCCTTCATAAAGTGATAAATCATACCACACTTACTTACTTATCATATCACGAACATTCTTTTTTTACTACATCTGCTATTTCTTCCACATAACCTTTTAATTCCTCTTTATTCGGACCCTCAACCATCACACGTATAAGCGGCTCTGTTCCTGAAGGTCGTACTAGTACACGCCCACTGTTTCCTAGCTTTTCTTCTACCCTTTGAATAGATGTATCTATTTTCACATTCGGAAAATTTTGCTTATTTGTTACCCTTATGTTTTCCAATATTTGCGGGTACTTCGTCATTTTTTCCGCTAGCTTAGATAAAGGAGAGGAGGTTTCCATCATCACGTTAACAAGCTGAACAGCGGTTAAAATACCGTCCCCTGTTGTATTATAGTCTAAAAAGATAATATGTCCAGATTGTTCTCCTCCAAAGTTTAATCCCTTATTCACCATTTTCTCCATGACATAACGATCCCCTACCTTTGTCTGGATGCTTGTTAATCCAAGCTGTTCAATCGCTTTGTAGAAGCCAATGTTACTCATAACCGTACTAACGATTGTGTTTCCTTTTAGCTGTCCTTTTTCTGCTAGGGATAGTCCACAAATCATCATAATATAGTCACCATCAATTAACTGTCCTTTTTCATCTACAGCGATTAAACGATCTGCATCTCCATCAAAGGCTAACCCTATATCCGCTTGACGGGATTGAACAGCCGCTACTAAGTCCTCTGGATGGGTAGAACCACAGGATTTATTAATATTTATGCCATCAGGTTGATTATACATAGATATTACCTCTGCGCCTAATGCTTCAAATAATAGCGGCGCTATTTCATAGGCAGCACCATTCGCTGTATCTAGAACGATTTTTAACCCATCAAAACGGTTATTGATGGTTGTTTTTAAAAAGGCTGCATATTGTTCTTTTGCATCCAACCGTTCAAAAACTCGACCAACCTCAGCACCTACAGGTCTTGGTAAGTGATCATTTTCTTCCTCTAAAATTGCTTCAATTTCTAATTCTGTCTCATCAGACAGCTTAAAGCCATCTGCACCAAAGAATTTGATTCCATTATCTTCAACAGGATTATGTGATGCAGAAATCATTACTCCAGCATCTGCTTTTAAGGTACTCGTTAAATAAGCAACACCAGGAGTGGTGATAATGCCTAATTTTATTACATTAGCACCGATGGATAGCATCCCTGCGGTTAGTGCATTTTCTAGCATTTCTCCCGAAATCCTTGTATCTCTACCGATGACGATGGTCGGTTTTTTCGCTTTTTTAGTTAATACATAGGCTCCAATTCGTCCTAATTGATAAGCTAGTTCAGGTGTTAACTCTTCATTTGCTACTCCTCTTACTCCATCTGTTCCGAAATATTTCCCCATTATAACATATCCTCCTTTATGTATTGTCTAGGACGTGTATATGTTTGGATTACATGCTCTGCAACTCGAATTCCATCTACTGCTGCACTAACAATTCCTCCAGCATATCCTGCTCCTTCTCCTGCAGGGTATAGTCCTTCTATATTTTCTGATTGAAAATCCTCTTTTCTCGGTATTTTAACTGGTGCCGAGGTTCTTGTTTCTACTCCAGTTAACAGTGCATCCTTTGCATCATATCCCTTCAGCTTTCCACCAAACTCAATAATTGCTTTTTCTAGCGATTGACTGACAAAGTCAGGTAGTGTTTGGTGTAAATCGGTAGGTGTTACACCAGGACGGTATGTAGGCTTAAACGAAGCTTCAAGGTTATTGGATGGGATTCCCTCAAGAAAGTCTCCTACCCTTTGAGCAGGTGCTTTATAGCCGCCGCCACCTAATTGATATGCCTTTTTCTCATATTTTCTTAGATAACGAATGCCTGCTAACGGATCTTCTCCTTTAAAGTCATCCGTAGACATAGTAGCAACTAACGCACTATT
>JAENYW010000107.1 GCA_016841555.1 Tepidibacillus decaturensis | reverse complement strand
GCAAGAGAAAAACGAATTCATCCCTATAAGGATGATAAGATATTAACTGCTTGGAATGGATTAATGATTGCTGCATTAGCAAAAGGAGCGCAGGTGTTGAATCGTCAGGAGTATAGCGAGGCAGCAGATAAAGCAATCCGCTTTGTATTAGAAAAGCTACGTAAAGAAGACGGACGGCTTATGGCAAGATATCGTGAAGGGGAAGCAGCCTATTTAGCCTATTTAGATGATTATGCCTTTTTCATATGGGGGCTAATTGAACAGTACGAAGCGACCTATCATCCAGAATATTTGAAAGTTGCTTTAGAATTAAACCAGCAGATGAAAGAATTGTTTTGGGATGATGAAAATGGTGGATATTATTTCTACGGGAAGGATGGAGAAGATCTCCTAGCTCGACCAAAGGAGCTATATGATGGTGCACAACCATCGGGTAATTCTGTTGCTGGATTAAATCTGTTGCGATTAGCTAGTATAACTGGTGACACGCAATTAGAAGAGGATGCTTCCAAGCTTATAAAGGCATTTGCTGGCACAGTAAAACAGTATCCTTCTGGTTATACCTTCTTTTTAACAGCACTTCAATTTTCCTTTGGCCCTACAAAGGAAATTGTGATCGCTGGTAAGGAAGAGGATCAAAAGACGGTGGCGATGTTAAAAGAAGTGCGCAGCCGCTTTTTACCTGAAGCTGTTGTTCTTTTTCATAAGGAAAAAACCGACGGGATATCTATTGAGGATATTGCACCTTATACGAAGGATCAAGACATGTTGAATGGTCAGGCAACAGCCTATGTATGTCAGAATTTTGCTTGCCATGCACCAACCAATATTCTAGATGAATTTCAGAAGCTAATTTGATAATAATATCAATCCCCCCCATGATAGGGGGGGATTCTTCTTCAGGCATTGACCTCACTTACGTATTCCCTTTTATAAAAAATACTCCCAAAGATACACACTAAAGATTCCGCCTAATACGACGATGATAATATTGAGTCTTAGTAGGGCAATTATGACAGATATAATCCCACCAAATATAGCAGATTCTATATGACTCGTTGATTGTAGAATACCTGGAAAAATTAAAGCCCCAAGAGCAGCGTACGGTATAAATTGTAAAAAGCGTCTAAGATAGGCAGGTAATTTAATTTCCTTTAATATGACCATCGGAATCATTCGGGGAATATAGGTTACTAATCCCATCCCCACCACTAGCAGGAGGTATGCATTCATGACTCTTCGACTCCTTCAGGAAAAAATTTAGCAGCGATTGCTGATGCAAGAATAATGGTTATAATGATACTCCAACCAGTAGAAATGCTTGCAGTTATAGGAAGCCAGTGAAGGATGGAGTGAACCGTAACGGCTAAAAGAGCTACAATAAGAAACGGTTTAGATTTTTTAATTGCTGGAATTAATAAGCCGATAAACATCGCATAGAGAGCAATTCCCATACTCGCTTGTAATGAAGGAGGAATTCCCTCGCCCAAGAAAATACCTATCCATGTACCTACATTCCAGCTTAGATAAGCAGTAACATTTATTCCTAATAGATAAGTAGGCTTTAAAGAATCATTATTCATTGAAGCAACCATAAAGGTTTCATCTGTTATTCCAAAGGATAATAGAGACAACATTTTTTTGGAGATATCCTTTTCTAATCGCTGAGAAATAGAAGCAGTCATTAGAAAATGACGAAAATTAAGGATTAAAGTAGTTAAAAGAATTTCCCAATGTGTTGCTCCAATTGCGATTAAATTAACGCCAACAAATTGACTTGCACCTGCAAAAACAATGATTGACATGAGAAGACTTACGTAATTGGGAATCTCTAAGGATTTAGCTAATATACCAAAGGCGATGGCGATTGGTATGTAGCCGATAGAAATAGGTATACCAGCAATTATTCCCTCTTTAAATGGTACAATGGCTAAAAGTTTTTGTTCTTTTTTTACATTTAAGGTTGCTATTTTACCTCACTCCCTACAAAATAATAGGTATAAGCTGTAAAACAAATGATGATATATTCTTGGAATCTTGTGCTTTATAGTGTATATTATAATTAATATAACGCACGATAGAAAAATGTCAAGTGGGTGAGAGCAATAATGATGGAAGAAATACATATTAAAATTGGGAGGAAATTGAATAGTATTCGGAAGATGAAAGGATTAAGCCTAGATAAGCTAGCTGATATAACAGGAGTTAGTAAATCAATGCTAGGTCAAATGGAACGGGGAGAGTCTATTCCTACCGTTACTACCCTATGGAAAATTGCGAAAGGTCTCAATATATCCTTTTCTACATTTGTTGAGGAGGATAAACCTTCTGTATCTATTATCTCAAAAGATGAGCTAAAGCCGATATATGACGATGATTTATCTTATCGAGTATATCCTCTTTTTCCTTATGACGCCAATAAGAAAATAGAATTGTATACAATAGAAATAGATCCTAATAGTAGACACGAAGCATCTCCTCACAATGCTGGGGTAGAGGAATACATTTTAGTGACAAAGGGCACTCTCGAAATCATGATAAATAAGCAAATCTATCGCATAGCAGAAGGAAATGCGGTAAAGTTTACAGCAGATACAGAACATATATATCAAAATAGCAGTAATGAGCTTATTAGGATGAATGTTATTATTTATTACCCATGAATAGGCTTAAGGTTAAAATACACATATGGTAAGGTGGTATGTATATGCTCAAAGATAAGATAGTTGTCATAACAGGTGCTTCAAGTGGAATTGGTGCTGAAATAGCGAAGCTTTTATCAAAGCAAGGAGCGATACCGATTCTTCTAGCACGATCTATAGAGAAGCTTCATCAGGTAGCTGGACAGATATCAGGAAAACATGATGTATTTCAATTAGATGTGACTTCAACAAAACAAGTGAATGAAGTAATGAATGCAATTTTGGATAAATACCAGCGGATTGATATTTTAATCAATAATGCTGGCTTTGGTGTTTTTGAAGAGTTTATCGATGCTTCGTTAGAAGCTGTAGAAAAAATGATGGACGTCAATTATATGGGGATGGTTCGTTGTACAAAAGCCGTTCTTCCTGCGATGGTGAAGAATAAATCAGGACATATAATTAATATTGCTTCGGTTGCAGGTAAATTAGCTACAGCAAAATCTACAGGCTATTCCGCAACGAAATTTGCAATGATAGGATTTTCTAATAGCTTGCGTCATGAGCTATTGAATAAAGGAGTTTTGGTATCTACAGTTAATCCAGGGCCAATTGATACGCCGTTTTTTGATACAGCTGATCCAAGTGGTCACTATGTAAAAGAGGTAAAATGGATGATGCTTACACCTCAAAAAGTGGCAAAGGAAGTGGTAAAGGTAATCAACCATAAAAAAAGAGAAAAAACACTCCCTTTTTCGGCGAATGTAGGGGTGAAGCTATATCAATTATTTCCCAACACCTTTGATCGATTAATGGGAAACGTGCTTAACCGTAAATAGTAATATTACATTCATATTACAGAATCTTAACGATTTGGAGGGTTTTCTATGGAATTACAAGATAAAATAAAGGGCGGACTTTTTGGTGTTGCTATTGGTGACGCACTTGGAGCAACGGTTGAATTTATGTCTAGTGAAGAAATAAAAGAACAAATGGGACGTCATACGGAAATAACAGGTGGGGGCTGGTTATCCTTAGAACCAGGAGAAACAACAGATGATACAGCAATGATGCTTGCTGTAGCAAAAGGAATCATCGCTAATCCTGAGCGGCCTATACCTGAAATTGGTAAACACTTTGTAGAATGGTTTCAATCCAATCCAAAAAGTATGGGTAAAACGGTTAAACATTCTATAGAGAACTTTCTTAATAGTAATAATTGGGGACAAGCCTCAGCAAAAACAAGCGAACAATTAAATGGAAGAACAGATGGTAATGGTAGCTTGATGCGAACCTTACCTGTTGCTTTTGCTTATCGTAATAATAAAGTGAAAATGGGTATTTTTTCAGGACAAGTTTCTCGAATGACTCATCATAGTGTCGATGCTGAAATTTCCTGTATTTTTTATAATCGCTTTGCAGTTTATTTGTTAGAAGGTAATGATAAAAAAGAAGCCTTTGAACTTGCTTATCAAGATATAGCTCCGCTTAGTAAGCTACCTCAAGGGAAAAAACTACCTGCTATTTTACAGGCTGTTTCTCAGTTGAAAAGGGAGCATTTACGACCAACTGGCTATGTTATTGATACGATTATTGCTGCAGTTGTTCCATTCATGACCTTTGATAGCTTTGAAGAGATTGTTATCGAAGCTGTTAATCTTGGTGGTGATGCAGATACGATTGGGGCTGTAGCAGGCGGCTTGGCTGGAACCTTTTATGGATACGATGCTATTCCGAAGCGTTGGATAAATCCGTTATTTCAAAAGGAAGCCTTAATGAATATCGCAAGTGAACTTGTTCAACTTGAACAAAGGTGAAATAGATGTAAAAAAAGCAAGGCTGTTGAAATCTAAGCCTATTCATGATAAAATAAAACAAGTGTTATACATAAAAACATTTGTTGGGGGATTTATGTGGATAATGTAACGAAAAAGGAACAAGAAATCATTGGAATATTAGAGAAGAATCCTTTTATCGAGCAAGAGGATATTGCACGTTTGATGGGCACATCTCGTTCATCAGTCGCTGGACATCTTGCTAGGTTAATCAAGAAGGGGGTTCTACAAAGAGGGTACATATTAAACAAAGAAAAAGAAGAGATAGCCATTATTGGTGGAGCTAATATTGATTTGAAAGGGACTGTTCAAGGCTCCTTTCAATACGGAAGCAGTAATCCTGGAGATGTGTTTAAAGCTGCTGGAGGAGTAGCAAGAAACATAGCTGAAAATCTTGGGAAGCTTCAATTACAGCCAACCTTGTATACGGTAGTCGGAGAGGATGCAGAAGGGGATTGGCTTATTGATTATTCTCATCAAAGTGGAGTAAATGTGCAATATGTGGAGCGAGTTTCTGGGGAACGAACGGGGTTGTATCTTTCTATTTTAGATAGTAAGAAAGAGCAGATAGGTTCCATTGCCGATATGAAGGTGATGGAAAAGCTTGATAAAGCTTATTTGATGAAGATTTATTCCAAGCTACAAACAGCCAAAATAGCTTTTGTAGATACCAATCTTCCGAAAGAAACCTTAGTAACGCTATTAGAGTGGTTAAAATATCGTAGCATTCCTATTATTATTGATCCTGTATCTGTAATAAAAACAGAAAAGCTTAAGGGTCTGCTTGACAATGTCTTTCTTATTACACCGAATAAGGAAGAAGCAGAAGCACTAGTAGGAATCAGTATTGAAACCGAAGAGGATTTACAAGCAGCAGCAGCATACTTATTTAAGCAGGGTGTGAAACAGCTTATTATTACGCTTGGGGATAAAGGAACATTTATCGCCTCGGACAAGGAGCATGTATTCTTACCAAGTCCTAAAGTAGATGTGAAGGATAGTACTGGTGCAGGCGATGCATTTGCTGCAGGAGTAATTTATGGTTTAAATAAGGGAGAAAGCCTATTTGATGCATGCAAATATGGTCATGCATTGGCTGGTATTACATTAGAAAGAGAAGAATCAGTTGCAGTTGATTTACGTGTTAGTCTTTTAGAAAATAGGAAAAAGGAGATTTTTCAATGAAAAAAAACATACAATTAGAGAATTTTATTGATATAAAATCAGAGGTAAAAGAGGCGATCGAAAAAAACAAGCCTGTTGTTGCTTTAGAATCAACTATTATTACCCATGGGATGCCTTATCCTGCTAATATCGAAACCGCAATTGAAGTAGAAGAGGTTATTCGTCAAAATGGTGCTATACCTGCTACCATTGCTATAATAGATGGTAGAATAAAGGTTGGATTATCAAAAGAAGAAATTGAATACTTAGCTAAATTGGAGCACGTTGTTAAAGCAAGTAGAAGGGATCTTCCTGTTATATTAGCTAAAAAGCTTCATGGAGCAACAACGGTTGCGGGAACGATGATTATTGCAAATATGGCTGGAATTAAGGTGTTTGTAACTGGAGGTATTGGTGGTGTTCATCGTGGCGCTCAGGAGACGATGGACATTTCTGCGGATTTACAGGAATTAGCTAAAACGGATGTTGCAGTAGTTTGTGCAGGTGCTAAATCTATCTTAGACATTGGACTTACGTTGGAGTATTTGGAGACACAGGGTGTTCCAATTCTTGGGTATCAAACGGAACGTTTTCCAGCCTTTTATACGAGAGATAGTGGGTTTGCAGTAGATTATCAGGTGAACAATCCAGAAGAAGTAGCTAACATAATAGATGTCAAATGGGAAATGGGTTTACATGGAGGAGTAGTAATAGCAAATCCGATTCCAGAAGCCCATGCTTTGGAACAAAAGCTGATTGATCAAGCGATTGAAAGTGCAATTGTTGAAATGGAGAAATCGAAAATATCTGGAAAAGAGGTTACTCCGTTTTTATTAGCTAAGCTTGAGGAAATTACAGTGGGAAAAAGTCTTGCTTCTAATATTGAGCTAGTGAAGAACAATGCTGAAGTAGGTGCAGCAATTGCAGTAGCACAGGCTTCTTGTTAAAAGAGAATAAGAAGAAGTCAGATGTACATTTAGGCAGTCATATGCATAAATTAAAGGATAAAAGCAGGTATTTCGATGGTAACAAACCCCATTATTTTTACTGAGAGCAGGGATTGTTAAAATCGAAGCTAAAAGGAGAGATAAAGTTGAACTTTAATCCTTTAAATAATCCCTTTAAATCATTCGACACCTTTAATTTTAATAATCTTCAAGAGATATTAGATAAAAACAAAGATATGATTAGCTCTTTTTTTGGAAATAATCAATTTGATGAGAATTTTATGCAAAAGATGATGGAAAAGGGAACAGTATTAGGACAGGAATCCCCCATGATGGATAACGATACTAAATCAATACCAATGGATATGATTCAAAGAAAGCATGAGGTTGTTATCATCTTAGAAATTCCTGGCTTAAATAGTGAAGAAGATGTAGATATTAAGGTACTTGGGTCAACCCTTATCATTGAAGGTGAAATACGGAGAAAGTAGTTGCTTACAGATAAGGAAAAGGTAAAGTTTGAGAGAAAGGTAGGTTCATTTTCTAAAAAAGTTGCGTTACCCATTGTTTTTGACCACAAAAGGATTCAAGCAAAATATTATAATGGGTTACTTGAAATTAGCCTGCCTATTTTAAAATCAAATCGATCTGAAAAGATATCCGTCAGCTTTTAATCATAAACGCCGACTATTTGAGGGTATGATTTCATTTATTAAACCTACCTCTTATCTGAAGGGTAGGTTTTTTCCATATTCAACTTTATCTGAACTAGGTGTTCTTTATAAGTAAGTCTTTTCCTTTAACGTTAAGTATGTTTTAATGATATAGGCATACATTTTTGAAAGAGGTGAGAGCAATGATGCATCACATGACGGAAGATCAAATACTATTAGCCGTGATAAAATACCTAAAGGAATTAAAGCAGGTTGAATTTCAACAGATTTTGGATGAGCTTCATCCATACGATATTGCTCAATTATATAAAAATCTCCCTCACAAGCATCGATATCGATTTCTTTCCTTTTTATTGCCTAAACAAATTGCCGATCTTATCCAAGAATTAGATCTGGATATGCAGGCAGATGTGCTACAAAAGTTGGGTATAGAAAAGTCTTCAACGGTTATGGATTTGATGGAAAATGATGACCTTGCTGACTTACTGAATGAGCTCTCTGTAGAAAAGATTAAAGAGTTCCTGTCAGTAATGAAAAAAGAAGAATCACAAATTGTACAGAATTTAATGAAATACCCTGCTGAAACGGCAGGGGGAATTATGACGAACCGATATATTTGGATTCGTAGCTATTATACCGTAAGAGAAGCGGTGGATAAATTCAAGACCTTTGCTAAATATGCAGAAACGATAAATTATTTGTATGTGTTAGATGAAGATAAACATCTTGCTGGTGTTGTCTCTTATCGTGATTTATTGTTAGCAGATATGAACGATAAAATCGAAGATATTATGTTTACTAGAATTATTTCTGTTGAAATAGATATGGACCAAGAAGAAGTAGCTAGAACCTTTGAAAGGTATGATTTTATCGCTGTACCTGTAGTAGATAAAAATCATAAGCTAATGGGAATCATTACTGTTGATGATGCCATAGATGTCGTTATTCAAGAGGCAAATGAGGATATTGAAAAACTATCTGCTTCAGGGAAAGATATAGATTTCTATACAAAATCATATGTAGCAGCATTTAGACGTTTACCCTGGCTTGTATTATTATTATTTATCGGACTTATTTCTGGGAGTATTCTTAGCTTCTTTGAAGGTACGTTGAAGCAAGTAGTCGCACTAACGTTTTTTATGCCAATGATTGCTGGAATGACGGGAAATACGGGGACGCAATCATTAGCTGTTGTTGTTCGTGGATTAGTCTCAATTGATATTAATCGGAAGTTAATCTTTCGTTTAATTATGCGTGAATTAGGTGTGGGATTAATGATTGGTGGTATTAATGGCTTCTTAATTGCAATCATTGCTTATATATGGCAGGATAGCATAATATTTGGGCTAGTAGTAGGGGTGTCATTGTTTTTTGCGCTTATTATTGGGAATTTAGCAGGAACGGTGATTCCACTTATTCTTTATCGATTTAATATTGATCCTGCAATTGCTTCTGGTCCATTAATTACTACATTAAATGATATTTTCTCCTATTCTGTATACCTTGGCACAGCAAGTGCATTTATTATGTATTTGATGTAATAAGCTGTAACAGATTGTTCAATACTTAATGTGTTCAAGGCTTGCTATTATATGCTACTTTGGTATAATTGAACAAGAAGGAAGAATTGAATGTTAAAAATGAATAGTTTATCTCCGAGTTGTTATCACCTAAGGATTATTATCTATGGGATCTCGACCTGAGTAGCCGTCTTAGGCTTTACTCACAGGGTATGCATGGAAACAGGTATACCTTCCATTATTCGTAAAGGAGCTAATAGGATGACTGTGATTTTATAGCCCTAGTTTTCTTTGCGGAAAATTCGGGCTTTTTATATGTTAAATAACAGGAACTGGACGCCTGTTAGGGATGAATATTCTTTTGTTTTTCACTTTTATTTCTACTTATAATGCAAGAAGCAAGCTGTAATGGGTGGAACTGTAAATAGACATTTGCAGTTCTCTTTTTTTTTTATCCGAATTAAATTTAGGTTTAAGAATACCTTGGCGGGATAATATTATAAAAGCAAAGGGGTTGAAGGAAAAGGAAGCTTAGTATATAGTGTA
>JAENYW010000106.1 GCA_016841555.1 Tepidibacillus decaturensis | reverse complement strand
AGGACATCCAGAACCTGAAGGGGCGATAGAAGTTGCTCCAGAGAATGTACATTTGATATCAAATGAAACAGATGTTGAAAATGTAAATATACATAAGAAGCATATTTTAGTAACTAATCAAACAACCATGAGTCAATGGGATATTGCTCATATTATAGAGAAGGTTAAGGAAAAGTATCCGAATGCAGAGGTTCATAATGAAATATGTATGGCAACACAAACACGTCAGGAAGCTGTGGCAGAACAAGCAAAGGATAGTGATTTAGTTATTGTGGTTGGAGACCCACGAAGCAATAATTCTAATCGCTTAGCTCAGGTTGCTGAAGAAATAGCAGGTGTACCAGCTTATCGGATTGCTGATCTTTCGGAATTAGATGTCAATTGGTTAAAAGGAAAACAGATAGTTGCTATTACTGCTGGTGCTTCTACGCCTACTCCTTTAACAAAAGAAATTATTGACTTTTTAGAAGCGTTTGATGAACAGGATACGAGTACGTGGGAGAAGAAGAGGAGTATTGATATGAGTAAGATTCTTCCAAAGGTTAGAGTAAAAAAAGAAGGCTAATTAAAGCCTTCTCAGCTTGTAGATAAAGCCCAATTTCTGCGTTGCTTCTCAATCTAGGACTCTTACGTATTTCTGTATACGCTGCAATCCCTAGCTTTCGTCGCGCCTTAACCTTGGGCTTTCTTTACAAGCTGTCATCTTGACGATTTTCTCGTCAGTCTGATAAGAATAAACTTGGAGCATTCTTTTCCTCTTCTAATCGAAGTATACGAGGTAAACTACCCCTTTTTTTCGTATCATTTCTCTTGGTGTACCGACTAATAATACATCCTTAAAATGTCCATTTAATTTTCCTGAACAAAGAGAGAATCCAAATTGTGATTTCTCTTCTTTTCCATACCAACGATGAAGAAGCTTTCCAGTAACACCATCATAAATTGTTACTTGACCAGTATATTTTTTGCGTCGGTAATGGGAATCAAATGCACCTAATATTAATTCTTTTTTTCCATCACCGTTAATATCACCTGTTGTTATGGTTTCTCCAAAGCCAATATCTACATCATCATTCTCAATCACATATAGTTGATTGTAATGTTGATAGATGGAAACATAATTCCCCTCTAATCTCTTGGTTGTTATGATTAATTCGTCTATATGATCTCCATTAATATCATCGACATGAATAGCAATACCAAACCCAGTCTCACCTGTTAGCTTATGGACTAACCAACCATATTGTGCAGAATATATATATACTTCTCCTTTTGGTACACCAGGAGCACCAATAATTACTTCCTCTAAGCCATCTCCATTTACATCTAATGTAGCAACAGAGGTACCATAGTCACTGCTTCCTCTTGGTATTTTTGAAGAAAACTCCCTAATTAAAGCTCCATCCTTACCGTTATATACATATACTTTTCCTCTTCCATCTTTAATGGGCTGAGGAGCACCAATAACTAAATCAGGAATACCATCTCCGTCAACATCTCCTACAGCTACTGAAAAACCAAAAGCATCATATTTCCTAACACTTTTAAATCGTATTAATGTCTTGTTTTTCTTAACGGAAAATACTTTTACTTCGCCAGATAGGTCCTGATAGGTAATTGCTATAATTATTTCATCAACACCGTCTTGGTTCATATCTCTAGTTATCAATCGAATGGTATTTACTTTTTTTCTACTTATTACAATTGTCTTCAATAACTTTTCAGAACTACTGGAATAAATGGATATGATGCCACCTTTTCTAGTGTTTGTAGAAGCAATAATTATTTCATTTTCTCCATCTCCATTTACATCACCAAGCGCAGAAGCATAGCCAAAAGCATCCTGCTTTTCATAACCAAATAATGAATGAAATGTTATACTCATCGTGTGAACCCCCTATTTGGGCTTTTACTACCAAAGTATTCATTTATTCAAAAAAAATGCTAAATACTTTATAAACAAGAATATTCACATAACATATTAACTAGAAGGTTACGGGTAGGGGGTTATGTTGGATAAATAAAAAAACAACCTATATAGCACCGTGTTAAATGCTAAATAGGTTGTTTATAAATTACTTTTTGTTTTTTATAGGACAAGTACTTATTTTGAATATAGAATACAGAGGACAAATTCGAAATAATCCTGTTATTATCGGGATAATGCCTATATACCCTATGTACTTAAAGGATAGGTCAGTATATAGCAAGGATAATAATAGGATTCCAACAATCATTCTTATCCAACGGTCTACACTTCCCATGTTCTTTTTCATTTTTATCCCTCCTTAGGAATGATAATACTTTCATTATATAGATAGTAAAGAAAAAATCAAATGAATAGGTGCTTATTGTGAACTTCAAAGGTTTTAACTTTATTTGCAAAAAAAATATGATAAAATTGGAATTAATAAGGGAAACATATCATCAAGAATTTAATCAATAGGACAAGGCTAAGAACGCATTACAAAGAATTAAAGGAGGTTGTAACTGAATGAAATTTGTCATTATTGGAGGAGATGCTGCAGGAATGAGTGCAGCAACACAGATTAGAAGATTACAAGCAGATGCTGAAATTGTAGTTTATGAAAAAACAGACATTATTTCGTATGCCCAATGTGGTTTGCCGTACTATGTTGCGGGATTAGTACCAACACAAGAGGATTTAATTGCGAGAACAAAGGAACAATTTGAAGAAAAATATAAGATAACCATCCATCAACATCACGAAGTAATAGGAATAGATCCTGAAGATAAACAGGTTACAGTTAAAAATCTAAAGGAACAAATGGAGCTTCAAGATAAATATGATATCCTTCTTATTGCAACAGGTGGTGAAGCCTTTATACCACCATGGAAAGGGGTAGACTTAGGTAATGTAGCCGTATTAAAAACCCTCCAAGATGCAAATCGTGTCAATGATATTTTAGAAAAGAATCCAGCTATACAAAAAGTAGTATTAATTGGTGGAGGATATATTGGATTAGAAATGGCAGAAGCATTTCATTTAAGAGGAAAAGAAGTACAGATTATTGATATTGCTGACCAAGTAAATATTACCTTTGATCCCGACATGGCGGAGCATGCGGTAACGGAATTAGAAAAAAATCATATAAAGGTTTCCCTTGGTGAAGAAGTGACAGAATTAAAAGGGGAAGGAATGGTATCCACAGTTGTAACAAATAAAGGAGAATATCCTGCTGATTTGGTAGTCATTTCGATTGGTATTAAACCAAACAGTCACTTTGCAGAAGCAGCTGGTATAAAGGTTAGCCCTAGAAAAGCCATAGTTGTAAATTCCCGCATGGAAACCAATATAGAGAATATATATGCTGCTGGAGATTGTGCAACGCATTATCATCTCATTAAAAAGCAGGATGATTACATACCATTAGGAACAACAGCCAATAAACAAGGAAGAATTGCAGGAACCAATATGGGAGGTGGTAATGCTACCTTTAAAGGGGTAGTTGGTACCGCCGTCATGAAGGTGCTTGATTTACAAATGGCACGAACTGGCTTAAATGAAAAAGAAGCAAAGGCATTAAATATAGATTATGAGACAGTAACGATTAAATCCCGTCATCATGCTCACTATTATCCTAACCCTCCGAAGATTTTTATTAAATTGTTATTTAATAAAGAAGACAGAACCTTACTAGGGGGACAGGTAGTAGGCTATAAAGGGGTAGACAAACGGATTGATGTATTGGCAGTGGCAATTACTCATGGAATGAAAATTGATGAGCTACAAGATTTGGATTTAGCCTATGCCCCACCATTTAACGCGGTTTGGGACCCTATTCAACAGGCGTCAAGGGTAGCAGAGAAGAAGTAGCAATACTCAAAAAGCCGATAGGTTAAACCCTTCGGCTTTATATAATGATGAAGATAAATAAATAATATTACCAAGGAGGCAGTCTATGTTAATGATTAATATTCCTGGAAGGGATCAACTTACGATAGAACATTTGGTGTTGGACTTTAATGGAACCATTGCATTTGATGGAAAAATAATGGAAGGTGTGAAGGAAAGATTAATACAGCTTGCAAAAAAAATTAAGATATATGTTATTACTGCGGATACTAATGGCAGTGTACATCGAGAATGTGAAGGAATGCCAGTAGAAGTACATGTTATTGGTAAAAAGGATCAACTAGGAGAGAAAAAAAGATTTATTGAAGGGCTTCACTCAAAGGGAACGATTACCATTGGAAATGGGACAAATGATGAACAGATGTTTGAAGCATCAGATATAGCATTCGCTGTATTAGGAGGAGAAGGAGCTGCTACCTCTTCTCTGTTAAAAAGTGATGTCGTTGTTCAGCATATAAAGGATGCTTTAGATTTGATTATTAAACAACATAGACTTATTGCAACGTTAAGGAAGTAAAGCAGACTCCCCCTAGAGGAAAGAGGAAGATGATTTAGAAATAACAATCTGTTATCAGAAAAGATTTATCGGGTTAAGACCCTCGCTTCTATAAGAGGAAATAAATCAGGTGGGGTAGACTCCCCATCTGATTCCCCGATGTTTAACTAGCTGAACGAGTTCACTTAATTTCTTATATTATTCAAATACAATAAACTTATTAATAAATGATTAAAAAAAATAAATATTGTTAACTCAACAAAATATTACAAAAATATGTAATGACAGCAAACAAAATAGCATTATAATTATTTTACAAATATAAAAATATTTTCTTAATTACGAGGAGAAAGGTATATGAATAAAAAAGGGGCCCTAATATTAGTTTCTATAGCAATAGGAATAATTATATTTTTAAATATGTCGAATACGTTACACGTTAATCAATCTGAATGGATGAAATTAGGCGATGAGGATTATCTAATTCTTTTTAAAGAAGGAGGTAATGCACTTGTCTATACCGCATTACAAGATAGTGATAAAATGAAAATCGCAGATGCAGTAGGCAATAATCCAAATATAGTGAATAACTGGATTCATAAAAGACCAGATATCATTGAATCGCCAATTTTTAAAATTCTCACTAAAAAAAATCTTTTTGAAGATGCTAATGTAATAGAGACATTTAGTTTGCAATATCAAAACTTTTACAGTGTTAATGAAGTAAGTTTTAATGTTTTTAATTTTTACGGTAACCAAGTGTTATCACTAAATGATCCTGAATATAGTAATCTCTCCTATGAATTCATACTTTCATCCGATCATAAAAAAGGGTTAATACCAACATTGTCTGAATTGTGGTTAATTGATTCTAATAAAAAAACAAAAAAAATCACTTCCGATACCTATAATGGAAAAACATATAACGATATACAGGCTAGCTATGAAAATAAGTTAGCTGATTCCGAATCAGAGGGTTATGCAACTGTCTGGTGGAATGACAGTCCAAAGTTTAATCCGAGTGCAACATCAATTGTATACACCTCGAATAGAGATAGCATTGAAACTGGAGGCAACTCAATTTGGATGAATAAATTAGTAAACGGTGAAGAACTGAAAGTGATGTCGGGGAACAGTGACTTTTTAATAGTAATGGGATGGATAAATGATGAACAAATCCTCACAGAGAAGTGGTCTAATGAAAATCATTCTTATTTATTATTGGACACAACGGGTAATTACTACGACTTGGTTTTAGAAGGTGTAAATCCGGAAATTTTAGGAATTTACGGTGAACGGATCATATACTTATCTGATTACTCAAACCCTAACCACTTAATATTAGGCAAGGTTGATCAAAAAAATAAATCTATCAATACTATTTATGAAAAAACGATAGATGGCTTAGTCAGAGAATGTAGGGAGGATGATTCAATGTTGGCTGTATTATATCTAGCTGACGAACAAGGTAACTATAACATCTTGGTTACAGATTTAAATTCAAGAAATGAAATTATCATTGATAACTTACCCATTGGAAATGCGAGAATAGATGACTTTCATTGGTTAGATAATAATCGATTACTGATTCAACTATTGCAATATGATCATGTTCCTTCTACCGTTTCAAGTTGGATATATAATTTAGGTTCTTTTAGATAAAAACATGCAGTATCACAGGTTAGTAGATAGTATAAAGGAATGATATTATGAAAAATCAAAAACAATTATTTATTATTTTGTTAGTTATAAGTATACTGGCTGGATGCAACCTAGGGAATACGGATCAAAATAATGGTGTTCAAGAACTTTTCAAACAAAACACTAAAGTTGAGGAACCAGTAATGGAAAAGGAGCCAGAGGCTATAGCTAAAGAAACGGTTGAGAATTATGTAAAAGGAATAAATGAATCCAATATAGAAAGCATGATAGAGTCGATGCTTCCGGATAGTCAGAATTACTATTCGCAGGAAAGAGCAACAGCCGCATTGGAGGATTATAAGAAATTATTAGGAAATGAAATTGATTACGATTGGATACCACCTCAAAATAAGGAAGAGATCAAAAAAGTATTTACTTTCAGATTGTACGGTAATAACAAGGAAAATCTGATTGAAGTGTTCGTTGATAAGGAAATTGGTTATGTAAGAAGAGATATATACCTTAATTATTCTTATTTTGTTCACGATCATATAAACGGTTTTATTGAAGCGCTAAAAACAAAAAATCGTGAAGAGCTTTCAAATGCTTTATCCGTAGATATTCTTTATTTTCCGATTGAGTACACCGATCAAGTAATTGCGAAATATGGGGAAGAATTTGATTTAACAACGTTGGATTATCAATTGATTGGCGTTGATCTCCAGTATTCAGCAGGGAAATTTTTATATGTTATCACTGGAAGTAAAAACGGTACGTTAAAAGAACACCCGATAAAAGTAGGTTGTGGGGACGGAGAAACAGGTATTGAAGATGAATGGGTCCCTCCAGACAGAGAAATGATTTAGAGTAGGGAGGTGTTTCACCTCCCTTTCTATCGGTTATTCCAATTCAATCAGTAAATCATTGGTCTCAATAATATCTCCAGCTTTAACGTAAATATCTTTAATTACTGCATCTTTAGTGGCTTGTAAGGTTGTTTCCATCTTCATTGCTTCAGTTACAATTAAATGCTCACCTTTTTTAACTTTGTCCCCTACTTTAACCATGAGCTTTAGTACTTTTCCTGGCATAAGGGCTCCAATGTGCTTACTATTATCCCTATCTGTTTTTTTTCGCTGTTCGACCGTGTTTTTAGCGGACTTATCTCTTATGATAACTTCTCTTGGAATGCCGTTTAATTCAAAATAAATCATTCTAGTACCATCAGATTGTAATTCACTAATCGACACTAGCTTAATAATTAACGTTTTTCCCTTTTCAATTTCAACTGCTATTTTTTCTCCAAGTCTCATCCCATAGAAGAAGGTTGGTGTATCTAAGAAGGTAACATCACTAAACTCTTCATGATGCTTTTCCTTATCTAAATAGACGGAAGGATACATAATGTAGGACAATACATCCCATTTAGTTACGACTCTTCCTAGCTTCTCATTTAATTCCCTTTCTGTTTGTTCAAAATCAACAGGTGCTAATAATTCTCCAGGTCGACAAGTAATATAGTCTCTTTCTTTAATAATAATATCTCGTAAACGTTCTGGGAATCCTCCGTATGGCTGACCTAGATAGCCTTGGAAAAATTGAATAACAGAGTCAGGGAAATCAATAGCTTCTCCACGTTCATAAATAGCTTCCTCTGTTAAATCGTTCTGCACCATAAATAGTGCCATATCACCAACAACCTTAGAAGAAGGAGTCACCTTTACAATATCTCCAAAGATTTTATTCACTGCTGCATACATTTCTTTTACTTCATCAAATCGTTCACCTAATCCGACTGCTTTTGCTTGCTGTTGTAGGTTGCTGTATTGTCCCCCAGGCATTTCATGCTTATAAATTTCAGCACTGCTAGCCTTTAATCCACTTTCAAAGACTGCGTAATAGGGACGAACATCTTCCCAATAATTACTTAATTGCTGTAAATGATCGAGGTTTAACTGACTAGCTCTTTCATGGTGCTCTAAGGCAGCGACAAGTCCATTTAGACTTGGCTGTGAGGTTAACCCAGACATAGAGCTTATCGCTGTATCCACAATGTCAACACCTGCTTCGATCGCTTTTAAGAGCATTGCTTGGGCATTACCGCTGGTATCATGGGTATGCAGGTGAATAGGTATGCTGACTTCCTCTTTTAAAGTTTTAATTAGCTTATGTGCTGCATATGGCTTTAAAAGTCCTGCCATGTCTTTAATCCCTAATATTTGCGCGCCAGCTTTTTCTAATTCTTTCGCCATATTAACGTAATAGGTTAAATTATATTTATCTCTTGAAGAATCAAAAATATCAGAAGTGTAGCACATAGCTGCTTCAGCTATTTTGCCACTCTCACGCACGGCATTGATGGATACCTTCATTCCTTCAATCCAGTTCAAGCTATCAAAGATGCGGAATACATCAATTCCCGCAACGGCAGATTCCTTGATAAACTCTTTAATGACATTATCTGGATAATTGGTATAGCCAACCGCATTTGCTCCTCGAATTAACATTTGAAATAAAATATTAGGGATGCTTTTTCTTAATTGATATAAACGTTCCCAAGGAGATTCATTTAAGAAACGCATACTTGTATCAAAAGTTGCCCCACCCCACATCTCAAGAGAAAAGAGTCCTGGTGCCAATTTTCCTGTTGCTTCTGCGATTTGAAGCATGTCATAGGTTCTAACACGAGTCGCTAATAAGGATTGATGAGCATCACGTAAAGTTGTATCCGTAATTAGAATCTGCTGTTGCCCTTTAATCCATTGAATTAATCCTTCTGGACCTTGTTGCTCAAGTATTTGCTTTGTTCCGTCTGAATAGGGATTATCCACAGAGATAATAGGAATTCTAGGTTTTTCAAAAATTGGCTTTTTCTCATTCTTTGGTACATCTTTATATCCGTTTACAGTGACATCACTAATATAGGATAGTAGTTTTGTTGCTCTGTTTTTCCGTTTAGGGAAATAAAAGAGATCTTTATTTTTATCAATAAATGACGTATCATAATCACCTTGTATAAATGTTGGATGTAAGATTACATTTTTAAGGAAGAGAATATTTGTTTTTACTCCACGAATTCGGAATTCTTTTAGTGTACGTACCATTTTCGATGCTGCTTGCTCAAAGGTGTTAGCATAAGTGGACACTTTTACTAGTAATGAATCGTAATGAGGCGTTATGTAAGCTCCTGTAAAACCACTTCCAGCATCCAATCTTACTCCAAAGCCACTAGCAGATCGATAGGCAGTGATTTTGCCTGTATCTGGTGAAAAATTGTTCTCTGGATCTTCTGTGGTAATTCGACATTGAATGGCGTACCCTTTTTTCTCGATGTTATCCTGTGTCGGAATACCAATCATGTCACCGTGAAGTGAATAGCCTTCTGCAATTCGAATCT
>JAENYW010000105.1 GCA_016841555.1 Tepidibacillus decaturensis | reverse complement strand
ACAAGCTGAGAAGCACCTATATAGGTGCTTCTTTCGATGACTAAGAAATAGACTCGTCTTGATCATCAGATAATTTTTTAACATCATTTCCTAAATTATGATGCGCTCTTATCTTTTGGTCAATTTTCTCAACGTATTCAGGGTGCTCCTTTAAAAATTGCTTTGCATTTTCCCTACCCTGTCCTAATCTTTCATCTTCATATGAATACCATGCTCCACTTTTTGAAACAATATCTAATTCTGAGCCAATATCCAATAAGCTACCTTCCTTAGAAATCCCTTCTCCATACATAATATCAACCTCCGCTTGTTTAAATGGAGGTGCTACTTTATTTTTAACGACCTTAATTTTTGTTCTATTCCCTACCATATCATTTCCCTGTTTGATTGTTTCTGCACGTCTTACCTCTAGGCGAACACTACTATAAAATTTCAGTGCTCTTCCTCCTGGAGTTGTTTCAGGGTTACCAAACATAACGCCAACCTTCTCACGGATTTGGTTGATAAAGACGGCAATGGTTTTTGACTTACTAATGGCACCAGATAATTTTCTTAATGCCTGTGACATTAATCTTGCTTGCAAGCCTACATGAGAATCTCCCATTTCACCATCAATTTCTGCCTTAGGTACTAGTGCAGCCACAGAGTCAATGACGATAATATCAATTGCACCACTTCTTACCAATGCTTCAGCGATTTCTAAAGCTTGTTCTCCTGTATCAGGCTGAGAAAGGATAAGTTCATCAATATTTACACCTAAATTTCTTGCATATTGTGGATCTAATGCATGCTCAGCATCGATAAAAGCAGCTTGTCCACCGGTTTGTTGTACTTCAGCAATGGCGTGAAGTGCAACCGTTGTTTTACCTGATGATTCAGGTCCATATACTTCAATAATTCTTCCTCTTGGATAACCACCAATTCCTAAAGCGATATCTAAAGCTAACGAACCACTTGACATTGTTTCCACGTTCATTGTAGCTTGTGCTTCGCCTAATTTCATTATTGAGCCTTTACCAAATTGTTTTTCTATTTGACGCATTGCCATATCCAAGGCAGCTTTACGATCACTCACTATTTTCGCCCCTTTGTTATAATTTTTCATATAAAATATTCTCCTTCTATCTTATACTGAAAAAGGAGAATATACAAGCACTTTTACGAACGTTTATTCCCTGAAAGGTTAGCTAGCAACTATATGTAATATAAAGGCACCTTAGCTCTAATTATTAGGATCTTGGTCTTGCAGGCTCTAAAATAACTCGATAGCCATTTACCCTAGTATTTTTAAAGCCTTCATAAACAAAGGGGGCAACATCCTCAGGTACTTCAATAAAGGAAAATCGATCAAAAATATTTATTTTCCCGATCATTCGAACAGGAATATCTATTTCTTCTGAAATAATATTCATAACCTCTTTTGGAGTTAAATCTACATTTCTACCCATATTCATAAAAAATCTAACCATACCTGGTTTTGCACCTGTTTCACCAAAATCATAAACTTCTTGTGAAGGTTGCGTCATATATTTTTCATTAAATGCATTATGAAGTGCAGCAGAAGCAACATCACGTATCTCATAGGTTTTTGATAAATCATCAATAATGTACTGATAATCTTTCATTTCCTCAGAATGATTTTCTATAAGATCGATAATTTGCTTTTTCCATTGCTGTTGATGTATTGCTTTTATTTCTTCTATTGCAGGTAAGGGTTGTCCTGCTATTTTTGTATTAACCTCTTTTTCAATAGATCGAAGTAACCTAATTTCCCTAGGTGTTACTAATGTGATTGCTTTTCCTTCTTTTCCTGCGCGTCCTGTACGTCCAATACGATGAACATAGCTTTCTGCATCTTGAGGAATATCAAAGTTAATTACATGAGTAACATCCCCCACATCGATACCACGCGCTGCTACATCCGTAGCAACCAGTAATTCAATGGACTTCTCTCGGAATTGCTTCATGACGTGTTCACGTTGGCTTTGACTTAAGTCTCCATGTATTCCATTTACAATATAACCTCTGGCTTGTAATGATTCCGTTAATTCGCTAACCGATTTTTTTGTTCGACAAAAAATAATTCCAAGGTCTACCTCATGATGATCAATAATTCTACATAAGCTATCTAACTTGTTTAAATCCAAAACCTTATAATATACTTGTTTAATTGTAGGAACGGTTACATCACCACGATTAATCGCAACTGATTCAGGCTGATTAAGATAACGATTTGCCAGCTTTTTTATTTCAGGTGACATAGTAGCAGAAAATAATAACGTCTGCCTTTCCTTTGGCGTTGCATTTAGGATTTGTTCAATATCATCAATAAATCCCATATCTAACATTTCATCTGCTTCATCTAAAACCAAAAGCTGAATATCTTGTAGCTGTATGGTTTTTTTTCGAAGATGGTCTAAAACCCTACCAGGGGTTCCAATAATAATCTGAACACCTTGCTTTAATGCTCGAATTTGATGTCCGATAGACTGCCCACCATAAATAGGTAATATAGTTAGTCCTTGATATTTAGCAATTTTCCTTAGCTCCTCAGACACTTGGATAGCTAGCTCACGTGTAGGGGTAAGAACAATCCCTTGTGTTTTAGGTTTTTTTGTAATCATTTGAATCATAGGAATACCAAAGGAGGCTGTTTTACCAGTTCCTGTTTGTGCTTGTCCAATAACATCTTTTTGATTTAGAATTATAGGTATACAAGTCTTCTGTATTGGTGAAGGCTCTTCAAACCCCATTTCAGAAATAGCTTTTAATATGTTTTTATTTAAGTCTAATTTAGAAAAAAGATTCATTCGTTTCTTTACACCTTTCGTTTAATTTCTTCCATAAATAGTAAAAAGCAATTTTTGCAGCTCTGCTTTGGATAAAATCTCGACTTCCCGATAAATGAAGTTCCTTTACCACCGTTTGTTTTCCTACTTCACTTAATCCAATGTAAACTAAGCCTATTGGCTTTTCTTCAACAGCTTCTGGACCCGCGATCCCAGTAACAGAAATAGCAATATCTGTTTGAAATAGCTGCAATGTATTTTCTGCAAGTGCTTTTGCTGTCTCAAAACTCACAGCACCCTTAGTATTTAATACATTCTGTGGAACTTGTAGGACACGGTGTTTAATATCATTGCTATAACAAATAATACCACCACGGTAGATAGAAGAGCTTCCACTTATCGATGTAAATCGCGTCCCTATCAATCCACCAGTAATACTTTCAGAGGCAGAAATTGTAAGCTTTCTTTCCTTTAATGTATCAAATACAATCTGCTCAATGTTATCTTCTCCGTTAGCAAAATGATAGTCCTCTAATCGCTGATGAATTTCCTTTTCAATAGGATGAATGAGAGACAATGCTTTCGCCTCATCTTCAGCTTTGGCTGTCAGACGAATAGTCACTTCCCCATTATTAGCTAAGGGAGCAATGGTTGGATTATCTTGTTTATTAATGATATCGATAATTTGTTCCTCTAAAGCAGCTTCTCCTATACCTGTAAAACGCATAACCTTAGAGAAAAATGTAAACCCACTATAGTGTTTCTTAATCCATGGAATCACATATTGATCTAACATTGGCTTCATTTCACGGGGCGGACCGGGTAAAAAGACATAATGTACTCTATCCACATTCAGTCCTATCCCTACAGCTAAACCCTGAAGGTTAGGGAAGATTGTACTACCTTCAATGACCATAGCCTGCTTCTTGTTATTATCCGTCATAAATATGTTTCTCTGTTGAAAAAAAGCTTTTATCTTATTAAAAGATACTTCATCAAGAATCAACTTCCTGTTCATTGTTTCAGCTGCTGCTTCTTTTGTCAAATCATCCTGTGTTGGACCTAATCCACCCGTAAAAATAATGAGATTAGATCGTTTTTTTGCTTGAAGGATAACCTCTTTCAATCGATCACTATTATCCCCAACCGTATGATGATAAAAAATTGGAACACCAATTTCAGCCATCTTCTTCGAGATATATTGGGCATTGGTATTCGCTATCTGCCCTAATAATAATTCAGTACCAACTGCTATTATTTCACCTTTAAACATCGTTCCCCCTCCATTGTTAACCTTTTACAAATGATTTGGATTAGAAATAATATGTTGATCTAATAGATTCTACTTAAATATGCTTTGATTTTTTCATCACATGTATATTCTTCATAAAATAATCTACACCAGAAATAATAGTAATGAGTACCGCTAACCAAATCATCCATTGACTAACCGGAAGATGGAAAAATAAAAAAGGAAAATTATTTAACATGAGCAGCACAATGGCGATAATTTGCGTGATTGTTTTTATTTTCCCAAGCTTACTTGCAGCTATCACTGTACCTTCTGCTGCTGCAACTAATCGAAGACCAGTAACAGCAAATTCTCTACTAATAATAACAATGGCAATCCACGCGCCTAATCGTTGCATTTCAACTAAGGAAATCAATGCTGCAGTTACTAATAATTTGTCTGCTAAAGGATCTAAAAATTTACCTAAATTCATTACTAGTCTCCATTTTCTTGCAATATAACCATCCGACCCATCTGTGCTTGCTGCAATAATAAAAACGATAGTAGCAAAAATTTCACTATAGGTAATTACTGCTCCAGCAATTCTAACTTCTCCAAAATCAAACTTAATTAGCAAAAAAGCCATGATAAAAGGCACTAAAAATATTCTTGCAAGTGTAATTTTGTTTGGAAGATTCATGTGTTATAATTCCTCCCCAAAGAGATCGAAATCTAAAGAATGTGTAATTCTAACCTTTATTATGTCTCCTATTATTCCTTTTACATTGCTAACAAAAACCTCTCCATCAATTTCAGGAGCATCATATTGTGTTCTTCCAGCATAAACATTGTTTTCCTCATCATACCGCTCAATAATAACATCTACAATATTGCCAATTAAACCTGCACTTTTTTCATTTGCAATTTCACGCTGTACTTCCATCAAAATTTCAGCTCTACGTTCTTTTTCATCCTGTGGTACTTGGTTTGGCAGTCTAGCAGCTGGTGATCCTTCTTCCTCTGAATATGTAAATACTCCTAAACGATCAAACTTTATCTCCTTCACAAAGTCAAGTAAGTGCTCGAAGTCTTTTTCTGTTTCTCCTGGGAAGCCAACAATTATAGAGGTTCTTAGAGCAATTTCTGGAACTTTACTTCGAATTTTTTTTATCAACTCACGAATATCCGTTTGACGACCTGGCCTTAGCATCTTTTTTAATATATGATCTTCGCTATGCTGAAGTGGCATATCTATATACTTACATAACTTAGACTGATTAGCAAATGATTCAATTAAATCATCCGTCATATACCCAGGATATAAATAATGTAGCCGAATCCAATCAAGCCCTTCAATCTTTGATAATTCCTCTATTAACTCTGACAGCATAATTTTACCATACTTATCCATGCCATAATAAGTGGTATCTTGCGCGATTAGACTGATTTCCTTCACACCTTGCGATACTACCTCCTTTGCTTCATTCACAATAGAAGATATTCCTCTACTCCTACATTTCCCCCGTAAAGAAGGGATAACCCAAAATGTACAGGAATTATCACAGCCTTCGGCAATCTTAATATATGCATAATGTGATGGGGTAGTCCTTATTCTTGGGAGTATTTCTTCGTAGGTATACACTGGATTTCCAATATATATTGGTTTTTTACCTTCCAGCGCCTTTATTAATACCTCTGTAATTTTATTAAATTCACCAGTCCCAACCAATCCATCAATTTCTGGAATTTCCTTCATAAGCTCTTCTTTATAGCGCTGAGTTAAACAGCCTGTTACAATTAATGATTCTAAATGACCAGTCTCCTTATATTCCGCAATTTCTAAAACAGTATTGATTGAGTCTTCCTTGGATTTATCAATAAAACCACAGGTATTTACAATAATGATATCTGCATCCTGATTGTTTTCGGTAATCTCATATCCATCCTTATCAATCAATCCTAGCATGATTTCTGAGTCAACTAAATTCTTTTCACATCCCAATGTAACAATTGATAATTTTTTCTTTTGCTTCAAATATTTCACCATCTTTCTACAACCCATAATACTTCATCAGTATAATATAAGGTAAAATAAATTGTCAAAAAGATGTTTCCTTTCGTAAAAAAAAGAGAACTTCTTAGGAAGCTCTCATCTTGTGAAAACTTTATTTCATCGATACTTATTTTCTAATAATAGAAATAAATTTAGGATCTGTTTCATCTCCGGCTTTAATTTTCTCCGAATTAATCTGTATTTCATCTCCTGCAGCATAACCCAAATGAATCCAAATTTCCTGTTCTGTTAGTGAAAAAACCTCTGTTTCTTCACCAGAATTCAATTCACCCGTTAAGATTTCTTTTCCCTTTGGCCCACCGACTCTTATTGAATACCAACATCTATTGCTAGAAGTTAACTTCATATCAATTTTAGTCTCAGGACTACTAACTATTTCATAAATATCCTTTGAACGCCCTTCATATACTTCGGTAGATAATTTGTTTATTTGTATCTTGTTTATATTTGTTTCAGACGGTGCTGATTCCATTTCCTTACCTGATTCATCAGACACAGCTTCATCAGTAGGTTCTTTTACGTCAAACCTATTTTCTCCTATTGGTGTACCTGGTGTATCTTCATCTGAAGGATTCGATATATGATTTACTAAAAACATATAACCAAATAAAATGACTATCCCAATTAATATGTACACTAATGAAGCCATAAACCACTTACCTAATTTTGAAGGTGACTTAGCCATGAAACTAACATTCGTTTTGATAACAATTTCATCTAACTCAGGGCCTGGAATAGATGCTTGATATTCTTCCAGTGTAGAAGGGGTTAACTCAACAACCTCTGCATATGATTTAATAAATGCCTTTGCGTAGAAACGCCCTGGTAATTTATCAAGCTTCCCCTCTTCAATTGCTTCGATATACCTAGACCTTATTTTGGTAATCTCTTGAATATCCTCAATCGATAAGCCTTTTTTTATCCGTTGTTCCTTAAGAAGTTCACCGATATTTGCCACTGATTCACCTCCATTCTAGCTTATATCAAAAGCGGAAAAATCATTATTAATCACATCGTAGGTAATTTCTTCGTCCCGATCATTACGGAGTTCAATAATATAATCAAAATCATCATATTCATATTCTGTTTCTCTAACAAAAATATCCGGGTGCTCGATGACTTTTGTAGCAGGTAATCTCATAATTTCTCTCACTAAAGAATGATGTCTTTCATTTGAACGCAATGTAGATACAATACCGTCAATAATAAAGACATTATTTGTATTCATATCATCATCAGCCAGATGAGTACGAATCGTCTGTCTTAATAACGTAGATGAGATTAGCGACCACCTTTTATTAGCTGAAACACTGCCTGCTACGATAGATTCTGTTTTCCCAACTCTAGGCATTCCTCTTATTCCAATAATTTGATGTCCATCTCTTTGAAAAACCTCACTAAAAAAATCAACTAATAAACCCAATTCATCTCGGGAAAAACGAAAGGTTTTCTTATCAGACATATCTCTATCAATGTATCTTCCATGTCTCACGGCTAAACGATCTAATATCGTAATCGGTCTAAATGCTGTAATTGTAATATTATCAATATATTTCAACACTTCTCTTAGTAGATGAATTTTCTTTTCATCATTTGTTTGTAGAATCATCCCTCGTTTTTGTAGATCAACCCCATTAATTGTAACTATCATGACAGACATCATACCTAGTATAGAAGAGATATCCCCTAATAATCCTGGTCTGTTTTTATGAATTTGATATTCTAAATACCATTGATGCTGTATATCTTCATTAGTCATGCATATATCCTCTCCAATCATAAAGTGAACTCGTTCAGCTATAGCTGAACCTCGGGGAATAAGATGGGGACTCTACTCCACCTGATTAGTACATCCCACCTATAGAGGTGGGGGTCTTAACCCTCAAACTATAATCAGGATACAACCTACTCTTAAATAATTACTATGTTTTAATACCTTTATAATTGTACATAGTTCCCTTCTACAACAATTGTTGATTTTCCTCTATTTCTTTCAGATTTTTCATGTTTTTTATCACAAAATGACACACAACTTCTTAATTAATGATAGCAATGAAAGAAACCATCTTATACATTATTTAATGAGTACATGTTATAATGATACTAATATTTTACACATTATAAACTAGTTTTATGAAAAGGAAAGAATTATTTAAATACATAATAATTACAGATAATAGTCATCCATAAAAGGAGGAGTTATTATTAATCAATCATTCATTGTTGAAATGTTTAACGTAACGAAGAGTTTTGAAAAAACAGCAGTTCTTCAAGATTTTTCCCTTACCTTTGAAAAAGGACAAATAGTGTCTTTATTAGCTCCATCTGGTCATGGAAAGACGACAATACTTCATTTAATTTCTGATATTACCCATCCTGATAAAGGGATTATTAAAGTTCATACCTCCAAGATTGGTTATATTTTTCAGGAGCATCGTTTAATTCCATGGAAAACTGTATTACAAAATTTACTTTTTGTTATGAATGATATTTCTAGAAAAGAACGAAAAACAAGAGCACTTGATATCCTCCAACAGGTTGGACTTGATCACGTCACAGATTTTTATCCTAGTCAACTATCCGGTGGAATGAAACAGAGGGTTTCCATAGCAAGAGCTTTTGCTTATCAACCCGAATTAATACTTATGGACGAGCCTTTTTCAGCTTTAGATGTTAAACGAAAAGAAAAATTACAGCATGCCCTTATTGACTTAATAGAAACCTATAAGCAAACGATAATTTATGTAACTCATGATCCTTTAGAGGCTGCCAAGATTTCTGATAAAGTTCTGATTCTCAAAAGTAATCATACAAATGAACTACCCATTAAGGATTATATGACATTAACGATTGACAAGCCCAAGGAAGCTAGAGACGATTTTTTCACTCATTCCACCGCAAAAACTATTATCAGTATGCTGAAAGGAGAATATTAAATATGAAAAAAAAGCTTAACAAAGCTAATGTTTTTATGGTACTTATTTTAATTCTACTTCTGTTACATATCTCTGCTTGTTCAAGTTCTAGCCTTGAAAGCCAACATGCAGATGGAAAAACTAACCAAATGGAGTTTTTAAGAATCCAAGGACCACCGCCAATTCCTTTTGCTCTTCCTTTGGTTTCTTTGATGGAACATCATAGATTGGATGCTTATGCTCAACAAATAGAATATAAAACTTGGAAAAATCCTGACGAATTAAAAGCTCGCATTATTTCAAACCAAGCTGATATTTTCGCGGTTCCCACCTATGCAGCAGCTAATCTATATAATCGTCAAATGGATATAAAGTATATTTCTACAATTGTTTGGGGCTATCTTTATATGATTGGACCAGAAGGAGAAAAAGTGACTTGGGATTCATT